>JAGGZG010000030.1 GCA_021162125.1 Anaerolineae bacterium | reverse complement strand
AAATTGGACTTTTTAAGGTAGTTAATTTTTTAAACTTTAGAGTCTAATTATACTTGTGGTCTAAAATGTCCGCAAGTCCAAAACTCATAGAATGTACACAAGATGTATGTCTCAAAGTAAATCGTGTATATGTAGAGAGCTTCGGGGAAATGCGTGATATGCTACAGCAGATAATGAAGCTACTACGCAAGAACATAAGCTTAAGTGCTGTAGATGTAGCAGAAGAGCTAGGAATTGGTAGAGCTACGCTATTCTACAGACTCAAGAAGCTAGGAATAAGCTTTGAAGACTTGAGAACAGCGTTAATGAAAGAATATGAGGAAAAGACAGCCAAGAAAGTAAAGCGTAGGGAAAAGAAGGCACTACCGCCTAAGTCCTACGAGGAATTTCTAGAGCGTGGGGTTGTGAAAGAAGTTGTGAAGACCATTAACACTGCAAGTATAAGCGATAGGCAAAGACGTAGAATATTACGCTTTTGGTACAGACTGTGTAAGGACTTAGAGCTTGCTCCAGAGGAATTTAAGAATGGTGAAGATCTCAGAAACAGGATTGTGGACTGGCTTAATCAGAAGATAAGCAAGGGATACGACAGAGACAGCCTAGTATCAAGCATACAGACACTACAGAAATGGCTTGAGGTAAACCTACTACCAAGCTCCATAGAGCAGAGCGAATACACAGGTAAATTCCAAACAGCAGAACTGCCACTAGATGTTAGAAACGATATCGTACGTGAGCTATTAGGACTCTACAAGGAGACTAGAAAGAAGTTCTACCTTGAGTGCGTGAAAGCTCTAGCATTTCTATATTACACAGGTAGTAGAGCTGAATCACTCACTAACCTCGTAGTAGAAATGAAAATAAAGGTAAACAACCCAGAGTTCTTAAGAGCTTACAATGAGCAGGAATTTGTAGTTGTTAAAACATCCGAAAAGGGTAAAAAAGGCAAGAAGATAACATGGAGAAAACTCATACCTGCAAGCTATGCTGACTTTATACCGCAGAGATTTACAGCTAAAGAACTAAATAAGTTGCGTGAGGTACTACGAGGACTACTGTTAAAGTACTTAGACAGAGTAAATGAGGATACTAGAAAGTACATAGTTGACGCTAAGAAGACATTGCACTTAATGCGTCATACAGCGGCTAGGGAGTTTCTGAGGGCGTTTAAATTCAATAGATATCTAGTTGCCAAGTTGCTAGGATGGAAGAAAGAGAGCAATCTTAACGTCTATGGAGACTACGACTTACTAAGCTTAATAGAAGTTAGTGCAGAAGAGCACAAAATCGAGTTCATAAGTGCAGAAGTGTATGCAGAAGTGTTAAAATGTATTAAAAAGTAGTTTTATTTTTATTTTAGCTTGCCTTCTAAGCACTTTCTCATGCATTCAGCGTGTTTCTCCAGTCTCTGAGTGCGGTTCAGATTCATGTCGTAGAGTATATCAAAGCATTTTCTATCGCATAGCTGTAGCACTCTAGCGAAGCTGTAGCATTCATGTAGCATTCTAGCGAATCTCTCTGTAGCCCTCTCACAGTTCATAGCTTGTAGCCCTTCATTAACAGATGTTCTACTAGATGATATATCATTTTGAGGTATGTGCTTGATAGCTCTAACTTTCTTGAATAGTACTCTACTGTAGCTGACACAACTTGCTTACTTTCTTCATTTATTGTTACTTCTACCTCGAAGGGACAGTTGTTTATGTCTACTATGTACTTCTTAGTAACTGTTTTTAACTCAGTAATACGGACAGTCATAGAGTATTCACCACAGAGTATCTGTTAATTAGTTTATTTTTAGCTTTTGCGTATAATGACTTAACACACATACCACAGTACAGCTTAACGAAGTCAGCAGTACCGTATTTCTCTCTTTCCTCTGACTTAAGCTTATTGTACACTATACAGTACTTATGAAGACCGAATAAGCAAGGCTTCTTTCTCATTTCTCACACCTTCGCTTTTTCCAATACATTACTATTTCTTTTGCTATGAGAAATAACAGATTCAGTAGTGCTATAGCACAGATTATGTATACAATTACTGATACATAATCACCCATCACTCAATCACCCCCACAAGGCTTCTTCATTTCTCATCACCTAATTCATCACCAAATAGCTTCTTGATATATGCCTCCATGAACTTCATTACTGCCATATAGTGAAGGCAGAGCTCCATATTACCGCTACACCTAACCCTTACCTCATTGTCCTCGTAAACATCTATTGTAATAGTAACGATAACCTTCTTTCCGTTTACCATTACGCACTCACCTCAGGCTCTATTGGCTCTTCTTTTTCCTTCTCGACAAGTGCTACCGCTATTCTAAATGTTTTCTTGCAGTACGGGCATCTAATTACGATATCTGTTATTCTAAACGTTATCTTTTTCGGCACCACTCAATCACCTTGTGGTTATTACTTTTACTTCGCTCTCTCTATGTATCATTCTTACTTTAGCTTCTAGAGCTAGTACTTTATCTGTTAAGTCATTGAGTCTCTCTAGGAACTCGATGGCTTGTATGTCATTGTTGAGATATGATGTTCTGAATGAACGCAGTAACTCATACACCTGCTTCTTAATGTCTAGAACCGCTAGCTCTCTCTTTAACGCTAGCACTTTCTCTGCTAGCTCACTAGCTTCCTTCCTCAGCCCCTTAACCGCCTGCTCTAACTCCTTCTTCTTGATATAGTATTTCGCTATGGCTTTATCCTTATAGAAGCACTCCAAGCATATTATCTTAGTCTTAACTGACTTGTCCGTAAATTCATACCGTATCCAGTACACTAATTCACCTTCACGTATCTCTCTCTTGCAGATACTACATCTTGTTCTGAATCTAGTATTAATGAATGCCTGCTTCATGGACTTTAGCTCCTTCTCCAGTACGTCTTCACTTCCTCTATATGCGATATTTACAGCATTCTCTAGGACATCACGAATGGACTTACCGCTCTTAGAGGCGATCTCCTTAACGAATGCGTAAGTATCCCTACTAATCTTAACTGACTCGCTCATACTTTCATCCTCAAGTATTCAAGATCTTCCCGTATATTTGATATGCATTGCTCTATGTTTCTCTTAATAGCTTGCAGATCTACGCCTTCCTTGTCAATGTATTTAAGTGATGTTTCTATTGCCTGTAACTCATACTCTATAGCTTCAATTAAGTCCTTAGGTGTAGATATTAATGCAAGATAGTTTATTATCTTCCTCATGTTAATCGCCCAGCAACTGAATTATCAACTTTCTAATTACATCGAATACTCTTTGTTCTATGTCATTACAGCTCAGCAAGACACTATAACCATTATTTACATCTAGCTCTTTCGCTAGCTCCTCACAGTGGTGTTTTAATCCAATTAGGTGAGCTAACAGTGTAAATAGTCTGTCCTTACTCATGGCTCTAACCTCACGTACCTTACCTTCACTTT
>JAGGZG010000160.1 GCA_021162125.1 Anaerolineae bacterium | reverse complement strand
TGGCCCTGAGGCTGCTGCTCGACCAGATGCAACTGCAGAATGGGGATATTTGTCTGGCCTGAAGAGCGCTTGAATGGGGGGCCTCCCCCGTTTTCCTCTTCCCTCCACCCAAAATGAAACGGTCACCTTCAGTTGGAAAGCTTGACAAAATGAAAACTTTCTAGTAAAATAAAAAATAATTATTCGGCCACTGCGATCATAGATAGGAGCCCATCAGATGAGCACTGATTATCTTGCCCTACGGCAGGAACGAATTGCCAAGAACCTGACGCTGAATGACGTGGCAGCCGAGGTCGGCATTCATTCCTCTTACTTGAGCAAGATAGAACGCGGTGAAGTAATTCCATCGACAGCCATACAACTCCGTCTAGAAAGTGTCCTAGGCCTTGTGTCACCTTCTCCCGAGCCTGTCCCACAGGAAAAAGTTGAACCTGATGGAGCGGATCCCCGTAACAAATTGAACGAATTGACCGGCAAAGAATGGATTCAAGAGACCAAAACGGTATGGCGACAGCGAGGGTTAGGAGCAAATCACGAGCATACAAAATACGAAAAGCTTCATCCCGCCCCTTTTTCGTTTCAAGATGTGGCGCGCCTGATCAGGTTCTTCACGAAACGTGACATGTTAGTGCTGGATCCCTTCTGTGGCGTTGGTAGCACTCTGAAAGCATGTGCTCTAGAAGGTCGCCGTGGTCTAGGAATTGAACTATCTCCTCGTTGGGCTGAACTTGCTCGCCTTCGACTGAAAGAGGAGGTGCCAGATGACTCGAAACAGCATATCTGGTGCATGGATGTGCGTGAGGCTATTGAGCGTATCGAAGATGAATCGATAGATTTCATTGTCACCAGTCCACCGTATTGGACTATTCTCAACAAACGACCCGATCATAAGACAAAAAAGGTTCGCCTGGACCAAGGGCTGGCACAGAACTATTCCGACGATGAAAGGGATTTGGGTAATATCGCCGATTACACCGAGTTCTTGGACACCCTAGCTAGCATTTTTGAGAACTTAGCAAGCAAGCTCCGCCCTGGTGCATATTGTGCCATCGTTGTTAGTGATTTCAAACACGGCCCTAGATTCTACCCCTTTCATAGTGATCTTTATAGCCGAATAGATGAAAAGTGTTTGGCACTTCAGGGCATCATCTGCCTGGAGCAACCACATAAAACTCTTTACCCCTATGGATACCCATACGCCTATGTGCCCAACATTCACCATCAGTATATCTTGATCTTCCGCCGACCGCCAGCCAAGAAATCTCGGCAAAAGAGAAATATTGTCCGGCCTTCAAAGAAAGCCAACATTCCTGACGATCTCTCCGAAGCTATTGAAAAACTACGAGCCCTTCCGTATAAATCTGGGGCAATGGCTAGTCGCCATTGGGGACACAAGCGCCACACAATGTGTTCGTTTCCCTCAAAGATGAAACCTGCACTAGCTGCGACTCTGGTTTCCCTTTTTACAAGAACCGACTCGGTAATCCTAGATCCCTTAAGTGGTAGCGGTACTATACCTTTTGAAGCTGCTCTCCACGGAAGGTATGCTATCGGCAGTGACCTGGCACCACTGAGCTACGTTATTACTTCCGCCAAGATTGTGCCGCCATCCAAGGAACAGACAGATCAAGTGTTGGAGTCTCTGGAGGCCCACATCAACGCCACAGCGGATGAGATGTCCTTAGATTCAATGGAATCAGAGATCCGTGAGTTCTATCACGAGCGAACGGCACGCGAAATCTTGAGCGCACGGAATTTTCTCAGAGAGCAGTCCAACGGCTTTCAAGAAGGCGCTGCACAGCTTTTCGTTACCGCTTGTCTAGCTCACATCTTGCATGGAAATCGTCCTTATGCTCTATCACGTCGCTCGCACAACATAATTCCGATTTCCCCGAAAGGACCGACTGTCTACAAGCCGGTGATGACAGCACTACGCGATAAATGTTATCGAATGCTGTCTTTCCCGCTTCCCACAAGCTTTAGGCAGGGACGAGCCTTTCTTTGTCCTGCCGATGCTATCCCAATTGAGGATGCTAGCGTCGATGTGATTATTACTTCACCTCCATTCCTGGGAACCACAGATTTCTTGCGTCATAATCGGCTACGTAACTGGCTACTGGGCTGGGATTATGAGGCACAAGCAGCTCAGCGTGATCACTTCCTCGAGCACCAGACAGTGGTTGAAGGTTATCGACCTATCCTGTCGGAGCTTCACCGCGTATTGCGGCCACAGGGATTGATGGTGTTGCATGTCGGCATCGTAAAGACCGTTAGCATGGCCGACTTGCTATCGCCACTTCTCTCCGAGGCTGGACTTCGCGAAGTCGGTCGCATATGGGAAGATGCGTCCCAGCTGGAATCTCACGGACGAACCGACAGAGGTAGCACACACACACATGGATTTGTCGTTTGTACAAAAGTGTGAGGCTACGGCACCGTCGTTACAACTATAAGATGCCCATATCCCGCAGAGAAGTCAACGCACCTGGTGTGCCAGCGAAACCGTCTGCCGTACGCCAGACCACGTCAACTTGCTGATGTTCCAGAAATCGCTGGTGCTCAATTGAAATCTGAGCATCGAAAACAGCTAGACGCGTGATTTGACGACCAGCCACGACCTCAGCTGGTAGATTGAAAAACTCATAGTAGTTCAACTGGGCTAACGCACGCTGAACTTGACGACGCTCGTCAGCGGGTTCCCCGCTTAGAGTTTTCATCTCTGCCAGAATGAATCGATCTCGAGGGCCAACTGCCAGACAATCAAATGGGTCCTCAAATAGCTTTAAGTCTGCATTCTCGCATAGCCGAGCGAAGTCCTGCACCAACCTTTGATGACGATGCGTCCGCTCTCGGCGTTGCTCGATGCTCTCCTCGATTGCGGCGAGAGTTGGTTCTTGAATCCGAGTTCCCTCTGTCCCGTCAACCATACTTACTGGCGCGATTTCTTGAGCCGTGACAGAGCGGGGGCGACGACCTGGCAATCGACGACGCTCAGGTGATGGTGTTCCAAGGATATCACCAAGGGTAGACTGACCAATCTCGGCGTTTACTGGACCAGGATAGCACGCTTCGCCTTCCTTTACGATGTCTCCAATTTGCTCGGCTACGGCTGGTAGAATCTTGACGGCGTTTTGGACTGAATACTCAGTGACTCCGATTTCCTCCAGTATGTCTTTCCAATCTTTTTGGTCAATCAATCTTAGGAGTCGGTTAAATTCCTCATCCGAATCATCTTTGGCTTCAAGAGCCAGAGCTAAGAACTTCTTTTTAATGCCTGGCCGAGTCTCTACCAGGCGTAGCAAGATACGGTAGGGGTGAGACACGCGACCGCTCGCATCACACAATGGCATCTGTCTGAGAGCTTTTCCCCATTGAAGGAGTATCTCCGCTTTTCGGTTGGCTGTGTTCATCTCAAGCAGTCGACGACCACTTTCGGAAATGGCAAGTGTGCCATCCTCACCTAGCCTTAGAAAGCCGGTGAGAAGGAACATGCGTCGCAGGTCGCGCGCCGCTGTGTGAGTGCCTCGATTAGAGCGTGGCTTTTGCAGTTCGAACTTTAGTGCCTCGTCCAGTGTCCGAGTTTTTGCTCGAAAAGTATAGACGCCGGCCCTAGCCAAGGATATCCCAACCACCTGATCATCGCCAAGGTCTTTTCCTTGCTGTTCCAAATCTGCAAAAACCCGCAGGCCGTTGGTCAGACGAAAGAGATCATTCATTTGGTGGGGAAAGTTCTTCATCAATTGACTCCCTAGATTCAAGTCGTAAGTGCAACTTTTACAGGGTCGGAAAAGGGGGTAAGCTGCGGTAGAATAAACCTCCCCACCGATCAAAGTAGAAGGAGTGCTTATGTACACACAGCTTACCCGAGAGCAAAGATACCAGATAAAGGCGCTTTTGTCCATGGGGCATACCCAGGCTGAAATTGCAAAGGCGGTTGGGGTGCATAGGTCGACCATCTGTCGCGAGCTGAAGCGGAATCGAGGCCAGCGCGGCTACCATGCGAGGCAAGCTCACGAAAAGGCCCTGTCCCGTCGGAGGGGCAAATCCAAGCCGCGTATTAGCCCGGAGGTGTGGAGCCTGGTTGAGCAGAGGCTTCGTGAAGAGTGGAGCCCAGAGCAGATATCGGGTCGCTTGAAGCTGGAGGGCATTTTCATCAGTCATGAACGCATTTACCAATATGTCTACGCAGACAAGGGGGCAGGTGGCGATTTATGGCAACATCTGCGCCACAGGGCGAAGAAGTACCGCAAACGGGCTGGCGGTCGCGATAACAGGGGGAAAATACCCCGCCGCCGCAGCATTGAGGAACGCCCTGCGCTTGTGGAGGCGCGTACTCGCATCGGAGACTGGGAAGCGGATCTCATCCTCGGCAAAAAAAGACAGGGCGTGGCACTCACGCTTACCGAGCGTAAGTCCCGCTTTACGCTGCTGCGCACTTTCCCGGACAAGCGCGCCAAGCCAATTACACAAGGCATCATTGACTTGCTCAAATGGCATGGGCGCGTGAAGACAATTACCTTCGACAACGGTAAGGAGTTTGCCGGACACGAGCAAATCGCTGCTGCCCTGGGGGTGGACTGCTTCTTTGCCCATCCCCATTCCTCCTGGGAACGTGGAACGAATGAGAATACCAATGGCCTCATTCGTCAATACCTCCCCAAGAGTCGAAACTTGAATACTGTCCCCGCTGAGGAAGAACTCTTGATTATGGATAAGTTGAACTTACGCCCTCGAAAATGCCTTGGCTTTAGAACTCCTTATGAGGTGTTCTTTGATCAGCCACTTGTTGCACTTACTAGTTGAATCCAGGGATTAAAATGTTAGTATGTGAGAGACATGCGGTAGAAAGTCAAGAGGCATTTTGGCACCTTAACAGATGAATACAGGTAAGGAGGCCGCACTGATAGGTACCAACAGAAAGAGAGATTTCTGCGGTTGTATGAATTTCATGTTTAGCAATGGCAAGCGTTGTCTATTGGAGTAAG
>JAGGZG010000309.1 GCA_021162125.1 Anaerolineae bacterium | reverse complement strand
TCGCTACCTTAGGACCGTTATAGTTACGGCCGCCGTTTACCGGAGCTTAAGTTCAGAGCTTCTCCGCCGAAGCGGATAACCCCTCCCCTTAACTTACCGGCACTGGGCAGACGTCAGTCTCTATACGTCCTCTTACGAGTTTGCAGAGACCTGTGTTTTTGGTAAACAGTCGCCTGGGCCATTTCTCTGCGGCCTTTTCAAGCTCCAGTCACGTAGACCTTCACTTTACTCAGGCACCCCTTCTCCCGAAGTTACGGGGTCAATTTGCCGAGTTCCTTAGCGAGGGTTCTCTCGAGCGCCTTAGTATACTCAACCCACCTACCTGTGTCGGTTTGAGGTACGGTCATTGTAGCAGTAAACGCTTAGAAGTTATTTCTCGGCAGAAGGTACCAGTGAACCCGCAGTCTCCGAAGATTCCACGGTCTTACGGCTTTCGGATTAACGGTTCTACCGGATTTGCCTGGCTTGAACCATCCTACCACCTTCGATCCCCTAATCCATCAGGGGACTCACCTTTCCTTCTGCGTCACTCCATCGCTCCACTACAATGGCGCAGGAATATTTAACCTGCTTCCCATCGGCTACGCCTTTCGGCCTCACCTTAGGGGCCGGCTTACCCTGGGCGGATTAGCCTTGCCCAGGAAACCTTGAGTTTTCGGCGACTCTGTTATTCTCAGAGTTTATCGTTACTCATGCCAGCATTCTCACTTCTTGCCAGTCCAGCATACCTCACGATACACCTTCACTCCGACAAGAACGCTCCCCTACCGCTACCCAGATAAATCTGGATAACTTGCAGCTTCGGTAATAGGCTTGAGCCCCGAGAATTTTCTGCGCGAAACCACTCGACCGGTGAGCTATTACGCACTCTTTAAAGGATGGCTGCTTCTAAGCCAACCTCCCGGCTGTCTGAGCGATTTCACATCATTTCCCACTTAGCCTATATTTAAGGACCTTAGCTGGCAATCAGGGCTGTTTCCCTCTCGACCATGAATCTTATCACCCATAGTCTGACTCCCGCACTTATGATTAGTGGCATTCGGAGTTTAAATAGGTTCGGTACCCGGTTAAGAGCCCTAGCCTACTCAGTGCTCTACCACCACTAATAAACATGCGAGGCTAGCCCTAGAGCTATTTCGGGGAGAACCAGATATCACCGAGTTTGATTGGCCTTTCACCCCTATCCACAGGTCATCCCCCAGCTTTTCACGCTGGTGAGTTCGGTCCTCCACCCCGTGTTACCGGGGCTTCAACCTGCCCATGGATAGATCACTCGGCTTCGGGTCTAATTGCTGCAACTAATCGCCCTATTCAGACTCGCTTTCGCTACGGCTCCACCTGAACGGCTTAACCTTGCTGCAACAATTAACTCGCTGGCTCATTATGCAAAAGGCACGCTGTCACCCTGCAAGCAGGGCTCCAACACCTTGTAGGCAACTGGTTTCAGGTTCTATTTCACTCCCCTAACAGGGGTACTTTTCACCTTTCCCTCACGGTACTTGTCCACTATCGGTCCGCGATGAGTATTTAGCCTTACCCGACGGTCCGGGCAGATTCCCACAGAATTCCACGTGTTCCGTGGTACTTGGGAGATATTTCCAGGATTAAGGAACCCTTTTCGTGTACAGGACTGTCACCTTCTATGGTCAACCTTTCCAGGTTGTTCCACTAAGAGTTCTTTCATCCCGAGTGTCTTAGGGAACACTCCGAAATATTCCCACTACCCCCATTACACAACGGCCCTAACCTTTTACATGTAATGGGTTTGGGCTTTTCCGCTTTCGCTCGCCGCTACTTACGGAATCGCTTACGCTTTCTTTTCCTCTGGGTACTAAGATGTTTCAGTTCCCCAGGTTCCCTTCCCAAAACTGGGATGACAGAGGTTTACTCTGCCGGGTTTCCCCATTCGGAAATCCCCGAGTAATAACGCTTCTTGACAGCTCCTCGAGGCTTATCGCAGCCATGCACGTCCTTCATCGGCTATCGCGACCAAGGCATCCACCAGTTGCCCTTAATAGCTTAGCCCTATTTTTATGTTTAAAAATAGATTATGTCAAAGAGCATATCTATATATAATAGAGATTTTTCTCCTTTTTTTCTATGGAGAATACCGGACTCGAACCGGTGACCTCAGGCTTGCAAAGCCCGCGCTCTCCCAACTGAGCTAATTCCCCTTCAATGGGCCTCAGTGGATTTGAACCACTGACCTCGCGCTTATCAGGCGCGCGCTCTAACCAACTGAGCTAGAGGCCCTTGAATTCTCAATATAAATATGTAATGCGAAAGGCGATGATATAATACCTTAAGGAGGTGATCCAGCCCCAGCTTCCGCTAGGGCTACCTTGTTACGACTTCATCCCCCTTGCCGGCCCCACCTTAGACGCCTCCTATCTCCGAAGAGATTCGGTCAGCGGCTTCGGGTAGAACCAACTCAGGTGATGTGACGGGCGGTGTGTACAAGGCCCGGGAACGTATTCACCGCGACCTGCTGATTCGCGATTACTAGCGATTCCAGCTTCATGCAGGCGGGTTGCAGCCTGCAATCCGAACTGAGGCCAGCTTTCTGGGATTAGCTCCACCTCGCGGTTTGGCAACCCTCTGTACTGGCCATTGTAG
>JAGGZG010000150.1 GCA_021162125.1 Anaerolineae bacterium | reverse complement strand
CGCGACCTGGAGTTCGCCGACGAGGTCACCCTCGGCCGCGCCCTGCGCGGGCGAATCGAGCTTTGATTCCTGTCATAGGGCTTCGGTACGGTCCGTAGGTATTTCTGTTTTTGAAACGACTCAAAAACCAGCCCTTGGACCCTAATGCTTTATTATCTTAGATCATGTATAAAACAAGAATAACCATCTTTGTATACGCTGTTAGTGAATCTTCCTCTAGAGCGTGATTTTTTGCCCGCCGTGGATTAGAATCAGACTGTGAATTTGCAGGAATTGTTTACCGATGCTCTTCCGTTGATTGATCGTGCCTTGTCCGAGGACATCGCTAGTGGGGATATCACCACACGAGCAATAGTCCCGGAAAGGGTTGAAGGTCAAGCGGTGATCTTTGCCAAGGCGGATGGGATCATTGCTGGCCTTCCAGTTATGAAACAGGTCTTCTATCGTGTTGACCCGCGAATAGAACTTGAAGCCCACGTTCAAGACGGGGAATCAGTCACCGGTGGGGATATCGTTGTCGTCTTGTCAGGGCCATTGTCAGGGATCATTACTGGGGAGCGAGTCGGGCTCAACTTCCTGTGTCAGCTGTCTGGGATTGCTACCCTCACAGCAAGATTTGTTGATGCCATTTCCGCGTATAAGGCGATCATCCTTGATACTCGGAAGACAACCCCTGCTTGGCGAGCGTTGGAGAAGTATGCCGTGCGTGTCGGTGGCGGGCGTAACCACCGTTTGGGACTGTATGATATGGTACTCGTCAAGGATAATCACTTAGCGATCGCGGGATCCATCGCTGAGGCAGTCCGCCGAGTGCGCGCCGCGCACGTTGGGGTTCCCATTGAAGTAGAGGTGAAGACCCTCTCGGAATTGGAGGAGGTGCTCCCACTACACGTGGATCGAATCCTTCTCGATAACATGGATATTCCCACCTTAAAGGAAGCGGTCTGTCTCGCTGGGGGGAAGGTGCCGCTCGAGGCATCGGGAGGAATTACACTGGATAACGTTACAGCAGTCGCCGCTACAGGTGTTGACTACATCTCTGTTGGTGCATTGACCCACTCTGCTCCGGCGTTGGATTTCTCGCTCGAGGTCCTGCAATGAAGGAAGACTGGCTGCAGAAGAGGGCCATTGCCCAAGTCGAGGAGGCGAAGCGCAAGCTCGGCGATGAGCTCCTGATCCTTGCCCACCACTACCAGCGTGATGAGGTCGTCCGTTGGGCTGACTTCCGCGGGGATTCACTGGAACTATCACGCCGGGCAGCCGCAACGCACGCACGCTACATCGTGTTCTGCGGCGTCCGATTTATGGCAGAGACAGCGGCTATCCTTGCCCAGCCAGCCCAGCAGGTTTTCACCCCCCGGCCGGATGCGGGGTGTTTCTTGGCCGATCAAGCAAGGATCGAGCAGGTGCAGTCCGCATGGAAAGCGCTGACGCGCGGGATCGATGCCTCCCGCGGTTTAGTCCCGATCACCTATGTAAACTCCGATGCCGAAATCAAAGCGTTCGTCGGCCAGCATGGGGGTGCAATGTGCACTTCAGCCAATGCCGGAAAGGTACTGGCATGGGCACTTCGTAAGTATCCTCGCGTACTGTTCCTCCCCGACCAACACCTAGGTCACAATGCTGCGTACCAAGAGGGCATCGTTGACAAAGAGATTCTCTTTTGGGATCCTCGTTTCCCGCCGTCGGACATTGGGCCTTTCCATCGTGCCCGCTTGATCCTATGGCGCGGGGCGTGCAATGTGCATGTACGCTTTCTCCCCACCGATGTTCAGCATGTCCGAGAGAAATACCCAGAAGTTAAGGTGATCGTGCACCCAGAGTGCCGCGAGGATGTGGTGAGCCTTGCCGATGAAATGGGTTCAACGTCATACATCATCCGAGCGATAAGAGAATCTCCGCCGGGATCGGTCTGGGCAGTGGGCACAGAAGAGCATCTAGTTGCCCGTCTACGCGCTGAGAACCCGGAGAAGAAAATCCTCTCCTTAAAGGATCCTCCGCCGTACTGTATTGGCATGTCCCTGACCCGAGCTACCGATTTAGCACATGTTCTTACTAGCTTGGTAAAAGGCAGGGAGACAGGGGTGGTGAAGGTGCCAGAGAAGGTGGCTGCTCCGGCGCATGTGGCGTTAAATCGGATGTTGGAAATCACCGGATGAGGGTAGTAGAAACAGACGCTCTTATCATAGGCACAGGGATCGCTGGTCTTTCCACTGCTTTGCACCTTTCTCGCGACCAAACTCGGCAGGTGGTGCTGGTCACCCGTGCCGAGGATCCAACCGAAGGCTCCACCCGCTATGCACAGGGAGGGATTGTTACGCTAGGTCGTGATGATTCCCCGGACCTTCTTGTGCAGGACATCCTTCGCGCTGGAGCCGGCCTTTCCTCTACTCAAGCTGCAAGGATCGTAGCAGAGGAAGGGCCCAAGCTCGTCCAAAAGATACTGATCGAACAAGCGCACGTCCCGTTTGCCCACACCCCGGAGGGGGAGCTCCACTTCACCCGGGAGGGAGCACATTCTAAAGCGAGGATCCTTCATGTCGGGGATCACACCGGTGCCGCCATTTCAAGGGCCCTTCTCGGACTCCTTGAGGGCTTACCAAACGTGACAATCGTGAAGAGGGCTACCGCGGTAGACCTCATCACCTTCCCACACCATGCTCTCGACCCTCTCACTGTCTATGCCCCCATCACCTGCCATGGAGCTTACGTTCTGGATCAGGAAAGCGGGGAAGTCCACAGATATCTTGCTGGAGCAACGGTGCTTGCTACCGGTGGGTTAGGCAGAATTTATCGCTATACTACTAACCCTTCCGGAGCCCGTGGGGATGGCCTGGCCATGGCCCATCGGGCTGGTGCACGCGTGATCAACGCCGAGTACATCCAATTTCACCCCACTTCCCTTGCGATCCCTGAAGGAGATAACTTCCTTATCTCTGAGGCGGTTCGTGGGGAGGGCGGTGTTCTGTATACACCCGACGGCCGCCGATTTATGAAGGCAGTCGCCCCAGATTGGGGGGAGCTTGCTCCGCGGGATGTGGTGGCACGTGCTATCCATCGGGAAATGACCATTAACGGCTACCCGTATGTACTTCTTGATCTCTCGCATGTTGCAAACTTCCCTGAACGCTTTCCCACCATCTACTCCCGCTGTCGGGAAGCAGGGATAGAGCCGACAAGGGAACCGATCCCGGTCGTGCCTGCTGCCCATTATTCCTGCGGTGGGGTGTGGACCGATGAGTGGGCACGTACAACGATCCGGAACCTATATGCCGTGGGGGAGGTCGCCTGTACTGGGCTTCACGGAGCGAACCGGCTGGCAAGCACCTCGCTTTTGGAAGGTCTTGTGTTTGGGGACCGAGCCGCTCGCCATATCGCAGAAAATCCGGTGGAACCCGTGCGGGCAAGGGAGGTCCCGCCTTGGAAAAGTATACCTGAGGGAACCCCGGCCGATCCTGCGCTCATCCACCGGGATTGGCGTTCCATCCAGTACACCATGTGGTACTACGTTGGCCTCTCCCGCGACGCTCACCGCCTTGCTCGTGCCATCCGCGATCTTCGACATCTGTGGGAGGACATTGTCGACTTTTACCGACAGGCAAGGCTTGACGACGCCGTCCTTGGTCTGCGAAACGGAGTTCAGGCGGCATTGATCGTAGCTGAGGCCGCTTGGCACAACCGGGAGAGCCGAGGGGCTCACTTCCGCGAGGAGGCACAAACGCTGAAAACCATAAATTAAGCCGGAGGAGAAGCGTTCGGTTCCCTGCAGAATGTGTCAGGGCTGTGGCGCGTGCGGTAGCGCATCGGCTTTCCCTCACTCTCACCCGGACAAAGAACCCTTTCACCGCCTGGGGCTGAACCAGACGACGATGTCACCGTCTTTGACCTCGTAGTCCTTTCCCTCGATGTCTCGTCTTCCCGCTTTGATGACCGCTTCCTCGCTTCCCAATTCCATCAAGTCCTCGTAACGGATCACCTCCATCCGGATGAACCCCTTCTCCATGTCGGAGT
>JAGGZG010000053.1 GCA_021162125.1 Anaerolineae bacterium | reverse complement strand
TTACGTTTCACGTTTTACGTCTTTACGCACCACGTTTCACATTTCACGCTTCACGCCTCTCAAATGCTCTCGGTACAGTCACAATTCGATAGTCAATCCCTCGTAAGCAAGCACGGTGTTGGGAAAGGCCAATCGCGCCTCGCGTTCGATTGCGGATAGCATCTCGTCGTCGTGCAGAGGGTCGTGGTGAAAAAGAACCAGCCGTTTCACTCTGGCTGCCTTAGCTACAGCGGTGGCCATCTCTGGCGTCGAGTGCCCCCAACCCTGCTTGGGAATGTCTCCGGTCAAGTACTCTTCGGTCGTGTATTGCGCATCGTGGATCAACAAGTCGGCTTCTTCGGAAAAGCGGATCAGGCGCGTGTCACCGCCGACGTATCCCTCTGTATCGCTGGCGTACACCATCTTTTTCCCTGCCCATTCAATGCGGTATAGAGTTACTCCACCTTTAGGGTGATAGAAACTGCGCATGGAGCTGATACGCACTGCCTGGGGTGAGGCGGTTATCTTCTCGCGGTAGATGTTCACGATCTGCGGTTCCTTGTTCTGGTCCAGGACGATCACCCCCGTCTCGTCAATATTGCTGATAATCCGCAGGGATTTCAGTTCGTCCAGGGCAATCGGAAAAGAGGGGGCGAGCATAGCACGGGTCAGTGCTTCTTCGACATCCTCGTAAAAGTTCTTCGGGCCGAACATGTACAGGGTACTGGTGCCGAAGTAAGCGGGTTCGAAGAAGGGAAAGCCCTGGGTGTGATCGTGGTGGGTATGGCTGAATAGAATCGTGGCCACTACGGGCTTCTTATCAATTGCGTACTGCCTGGCCAGGTCCCGGCCCAGGCTGATGATCCCCGTGCCTGCGTCTACAATAATCAAATGTCCCCCGGCCCAAACCTCAACACAGGAAGTGTTCCCGCCAACCTGAATGGTGCTTGGGCCGGGCACCGGGTAGCTGCCCCGTACCCCTCGAAAGCGCACGAGGAATTTCTCTGTTGTCATCCGGTCGTTCTCCTGTGGCCGTCTCATGCTCAGTGCACGCCTCCACGCGCAACCGGAGTAAGGCAGGTTTGCGAAAGCCCAGGTGTGGAGGCGAACTCGATAAGCCCACCCGCACCCCCTGGGCTTCCCTGTGGATCATACGTTGCGCGGCTCCGTAGCTCGTTCGGAATGTCCCGCCGGTCAGATATTATTGGAGAGGATAGCGCAACCCGTAGCCGCTACTTGCAAGGCGTTGGGGAGCAAGGAAAAACGAAGGCCCATCCCTCGTGTTCTTGGTCTGAGCGTTCGACTCAGCCCACGCCGAAAACGCGGGCCGAGAACTCCCCAGGGATTTGCTGCGCTATCCCGTTGGCACCTTGCCCTTCTCGGCATTGCTCACGATTTCATCTCGGCTCGCGGCCATTGGGATGAAATGCTGCGGTGAGGGCAAATACGTGAGGCGTATGCCAGAAGGGTCAAGATTTGCGGATTGGGTCAGCTGGCCGATCAGCTACTCCTCGACGATTGCATCGGAGGGGCACACCTCGACGCACGAGCCGCAGTCGATGCACAGTTCGGGGTCAATGACGTAGAAATCCCCGCTCTCGTCTTCGCTGATGGCTTCTTCTGGACATTCCTCCGCGCACGCGCCGCAAGCGATACACTCGTCTTTGAGGATTCTGTGGGGCATGGTTTGACTACCTCCTTAAAGTTTTGTCCAAAGCCCAACTTGTGGTAAACCGACGTTATTAATACTATCACAATTTCTACTCCTTGTCAACGTTGACAATTCCCAAAACTTGTGTATCATTGTGGGATGGGAGGGTGATGATGCGTGAAACGTAAATCGTGGTGCGAGAGGGTTACGTTTCGCGGCTCATTGGCAGGTAAAGGGGCGCACATTATGAATGTATTGATCGTTGGGGCAGGCGCAATTGGCTCGTTGATCGGTCATAGGCTGGCGCGGGTGGGCCACGAGGTAGTCCTCGTGGGGCGCGCATCTTACGTCACCGCTGTGAACGAGCGGGGCATCGGCCTGGAGGAGGAAGGCGAGGTTTCCTGGGTGAAGAGAGTGCGGGCCGTAAACTCCCCCCAGGTGATGGAAGGATCGCGCTTCGACCTGATCATCTTCACGATGAAGGCGTACGACACGGCCCTGGCTGCGGTGCAAACGGGGCCGCTGGTGACCGATGAAACGCCGGTTCTCGTCCTGCAGAACGGGGTCGGCGGCGAGGAGATCGCCGGGAGTGTTTTGGGCAGGGGGGTAATTCTATCGGGGGTGATTACCCTCTCGGTGGAAGTTCACGAAGCAGGCTTGGTGGCTCTGCGCACCAAACGCGGTGGCCTGGGCCTGGCCTCTACCCTGCGTGGCTACGGAGTGGCCTGGCTGGCCGATGCCATGCGGGAGGCCGGTTTCCGCACGGAGATATTTCCAGATTACCGGGCGATGAAATGGTCGAAACTTTTGCTCAACATGCTGGGCAATGCCATTCCTGCCATCCTGGATCTGCCACCAGAGGACGTGTTTACCAGCTCCAATCTGTTTGCTCTGGAGCGACAGGCTCTCGCCGAGGCGCTGGCTGTGATGGAGGCCTCGAACCTGGAGCCGGTGAACCTGCCTGGCTATCCTGTCCCCCTGTTCGCTCGCGCGTTGACTCGCGGGCCGCAGTTTCTCATGCACTTCATCTTTCGGCGGATGATTGGCGGAGGCCGGGGCGGGAAGCCGCCGTCCCTGCACCTGGATCTGTTGCGAGGGCGGGCTCGTTCCGAGGTCGAGTACCTGAACGGTGCTGTCGTCCGCGCGGCAGATCGCCTGAACGTCCCTGTACCTGTCAACCGGGTGTTGTACGAGTTGCTGATGGGCATCGTGCGTGGGGAGATTCCGTGGGAGGTTTATCGGCGGCGACCGGACCGGCTCTGGCTGGCGGTGCGAAGCGGCACGTTGGAAAGAAAGGTTGCGCCTGAATGCGCTTCATGATATAATCCACCTCGGAGCCGGCGATGGGCAATGGGGGTTGAGTGGCTCGTCTCCCCTGTGGCCGTTCGTGGCCGGAGGGGAGGCGTTTTTATACCGAGCGCGTATGAGAAGCGTGAAAACAGCTCCCCGTTTATGCGCTCTTTTACCCGCCAATAAGACGTGAAACGTGAAGAGTGAAGAGTGAAACGAGGCCCTCACGCATTACGTTTTACGTTTCACGTCCAATGCACATCGGGCCTGGCTCTGCTGCCCTTGAACCAAATTGCGCCGAGTATAAGCATATGAGGAAGGTGTATGATTCGCACTGCAGAAGTAGTCATCGTTGGCGGCGGGGTGATGGGGGGTAGCACGGCCTATTACCTGGCC
>JAGGZG010000244.1 GCA_021162125.1 Anaerolineae bacterium | reverse complement strand
CCAGTGACACCCTGCTTAAAAGGCAGGTGCTCTGCCAGACTGAGCTAACGGCCCTTGGTGATTAGTATATCACAAGGGCCTATCCCTGTCAAAACTGCGTATTCTTTCATGTAAAATTCTACCGAGATGGTATAATTCCCTCAAATGATAATCCTACCGGAGGGAACTATGTCCATCGAAGACAAAATGAATATTGACGAACGACGAAAGTACTTGTACAGGATGAAGGAGCGACGTGTCAAAGCCGACCGCAAGAAACGGGGGCAACTCCTGGACGAGATGGAAGCGGTCACCGAATTGCATCGCAAAACTCGAGTTTCAACCGAACCGTTGTTCTCAGGTGACACTAACCTGGCTCATCCTGGCCAATGGGCTGGCTGTTACATCTCATCCCGCCTGGGTCAGACCACTAATACTCAGTACTTGAGAAAAGTCGGTGCTGCTGCCGCGTCGCCTGGACGTGAACGTCCAGGCTGAGCAGGCGAAGAGTGCTGAAGCACCCTTCGCCAATGTGGACGGCGGCTCCGAGGCCCCCACAGCCTGCTTCAGCAGGCTTCTGCTGCTGAGCCTGGCGCTTCAGCGCCGGGCGGGGGGCGGATTTCTCAACTACTGATACTCAAAGAAAGGAGCGGACAGCCCGGTGGGATTATCATTCTGACTTGACACGAGCCAGCACTCGTACTTGAGAACTTGCGCCAGTCAACAAACGATGGTAAAATATACTCAAATAAGATTGCAAGAACAAACCAGTATGCGGCTCTCGAAATGCCGTGCGCCTCGAGATCCGTAGATCCCACTCCCTCTGCTACGATAGGGAGCATCCTCTCCTATGCTCCCCGGGAAAGAGAATAGGATCAGCCAAAAGGGGAATCCCACGAGGGACTTTACCCTGGGCGGTGAATCGATCAAAGCTACAAGCAACGTTACACACAGAAACGCCACCAGGGGCAAGATTCTCTTGCTCTATGGCTGGCGTTTTTTGTACAGTGATAAACGACTAACTGCGCATAACGTGCCGGGCTTACATCCTCATCACAAGTCACTTGCAGCCCTTTCGGCCACCACGAACCTGTTATCCGTCATTGCAGACAGGGAGTTTGAGGAAAGGAGGCAGGCGAATGCAGTAATCTGTCCCACGAAGGTATGTCATCTGGCTTCACGTAGCCTGTTCTCGGAAAGGAGATCACCGATGAGGGAAAAATTTACCCCGAAGGAGTGGGAGCTCCTAAAGCTTCTGCCCTTCCAAGTCTTTGTGTTGGTAGCTGGCGCAGACCAGAAGATTGACGAGGCAGAAGTGGCGCAGTTGAATGAAAACCTGAAGAAGGCTCCGTTCTACAAAGACCCGCTGCACAAAGAGCTCATCATTGACATCATCGCTTCAGATGTCAATGGTCTCGTTAAAGAAGCAATGGATGCTTCCAAGTTTGTGGATCGGGCCAATCGCATTAAGAGCATCCTCAGGGGAAAGCTAACGCCAGATGAATACCAGAGGTTCGTGGGAAGCATGTTTATCAACGGACTTGGCATTGCACGCGCTTCTGGGGGAGGCTTCCTGGGGCTTGGCGATAAGGTCAGCGAAGAGGAAAAGCGCGCCTTGTTCCTGTTTGCAGCCATGTTTGAGCTTGACATGGATAGCCTGTCAAAATTCTTCACTTAACGCTGGCATGAGTGTGCCTCGCTGGCAGCACCGCTCCGGCCCTGTCATGGCCCTCCCTCCACACGGGGGAGGAAGCCGCGGGACGTGAGGAACGAAGATCGAGAGGTGTGCGGGCCGCCGAAAGCGGCCTGCACACCCCCTTTTCCCCGTCCCCTCTTCGCAACGCGGGGAGAGAGAAAACAAGGAGGGCAAGGCACCATCACAGCCAAGAACAACCTCTCCTGAAGAAATGTCCGGCGGTGAGGGCCGAGAAAAGTCCTGGTTAGTTCGCGTGAAAGAACATCGCCCAATCTGGAAAGGTGGTGATAAAGCATGTTGTGGCGGAAGATCGCCGAGCACCTGAGGCGCTACCTCGGTTTATTCTTTAACCGACGAGTTATCCTGATCTTCCTCGGTTTTATGGTCATTGTCTGTGGGCTGAGCACGGGGGCGATTCTGCTCTTCGAACACAGTACATCGGGCGGACTGCGCAGCCCGCCCGATGTCTTCTGGTGGGTGACTCTCACTCTCCTCGACGTCACGGATCCTGATTTTTTCCCTTCTACTGCGGGTGGCAGGTTGATAGGCCTTTTTCTGACCAGCTTAAGCACCGTGCTTCTGTGGCTGTTCAGCGCTATCGTCGTGACCGTCGTGCTCGACGTCGTCCTAAAGGAGGGACAGGGAATGGGAAAGACGAAGTACAAAAATCACATTATCATCTGCGGCTGGAATGAAACGGCCGAGGAGATCGTTGAGCAGCTCCACAGTGCAGATTCAAAGAGGCCCGTGGTCGTCCTGGCTGAGTTGGAGACGAAGCCGGTTAACTATACTTGGGTCGAGTTCGTAAAAGGCGATCCTAGCAATAGAAGAGATCTAGAGAGAGCCAACGTTATGGAAGCGGACGTGGCGATTATTTTCCCTGTCCTGGGAGGCGATGCGGCCGACGCACAATCCCTGCTTACCACTTTGGCTATCGAAACTCTCAACAGGGATGTCTATACTTGCGTGGAGGTGCTTGAGCCA
Source organism: Anaerolineae bacterium (assembly GCA_021162125.1). Classification (GTDB taxonomy): domain Bacteria; phylum Chloroflexota; class Anaerolineae; order JACIWR01; family JACIWR01; genus JACIWR01. The sequence continues at coordinate 3,731 of JAGGZG010000244.1, read as the reverse complement.
AAGAATAGACAGCACTTCGCCCGCGCTAATGTGGACGAGATGTTCGTTAAAGGGGAGCTAGGAGCTCATCTATTGGCGCGGGCGACCCTGTGTAAAGGGTTGTCAGCTATAGTCTCTGAGCTTCTTCGTTGGGATGAGGGCAACGAGTTCTACAAGATCGACCTAAAGGATTACTATCCGAGTATGGTGGGCAAGACTTTTGATGAAGCTCTTGACTACCTGCGGAGGAATTTCAACGTCATTCTCCTGGGTGTTGAGCGAACAACGGAAAGAGAAGAGATACTGATCGATCCAGGAGAGGAGCTTGTTTTACTCAAAGGCGATAATGCGATTGTCGTGCCTTGCCATGCGGCTGAAGGCAAGAAGCCCTCACTCGTTGTCTCGGAGTTGCTGCACAATAACGGGGGTAAGTTCCCCGATGAGAATCTCGCGGAGCTTGATGAGTACCTTAAAGAAGGCAAGCGACTGGGTGACATCGCTGCCGATCTGGAGGAGCAATACCAACGGTGTCTGTTAGCCATCCGGCGGATGATGAAAAGAGCGGAGACTTTTGTTAACCCAAAGGGGAACCTGGAATTGCAAGCGGGTGACCAATGCTTCTTAATAGCCTGGGATCCACCCGAGAGGGAGAAATAGCGCTCAAAAGATGGCTCAGCCCGGATTGCCGATCCACTGCACGTACAGGGGATGCAGGTCCTGCCCGGAGACTTCCTCGGCGACGGCCAGGAAATCGGCAGCGGTGGCTGTGCGGTAGCGATATTCGCGCAGGTAGCGGCGCAGAATGGCGCGGTAGACGTCCTCCCCCACCTGCTGCCGCAGCGCATGGAAGAAAAGCGCGGCCTTGGCGTAAACTATCGCCTCGTAATTGCGACCGAAGGCGCTGGCCGGCTGGCCCACGACCGCGTCCCACCCCTGCTCGCGGGCATAAATGTAAGCCGCGCGCCAACGGGTGCGTACCAACTCGTCGGCACGGGCCTGGCCGTAGATCAGGCGGTAGTACTCGTAGGTGGAATACTCGGTCAGACCCTCGTCCAACCACGGCTCGCGGATCGGGTCGCTGCCCACCTGGGCGTACCACCACTGATGCCCCACCTCGTGCACCACGCGAAACTCCAATTCCTCCACCAACTCGTCGTACAGATCGAGACCTAGCAGAGTGAGGCCGGGGTATTCCATGCCCCGATAGCCCAGCGGCGCGGCGACAATCCTGAAATCGCTGTAGGGGTAGGGGCCGAAAAGCTCGCCGTAAATGCGCAGGGCGGCGGCCGCATAACGCAGGGCAGCGCGCCCGGCGGCGCTGTGGCGAGGCAGGTAATGAGACGTGACCGTGGTCTCGCCCACCGTGGTACTGGCGGTGACGAAGTCGGCGCTGAGCACCAGGGCGAACTCCCGTCGTGGCCCGCCAACCAGGTGCCAGGTACGGGTGCCGTCCTCGTTCGTAGCCGTCTCCACAGCCGTCCCGCAACTGGCGACTACAATCCCCGCTGGCACGATGACGTCCACGGTATAGAGTGCCACCTCGCTGAAGACGGCGTCCGCGTGTGCCGGAGCGACGTCCGTGCGCCAGCCAACCTCGTCGTGGACGGCCAGCAGAGGGTAGCAATCGGGCAGGCTGAGGATGTCCTGGCCCGCGCCGAAGACGATGTCCCCGTTCACCGGCTGTACCTCGACGGCAAAATCCAGCTCGATCTCGATGCTCTGGCCGGGACGCAGAGGAGTGGGCAGGGGAACGCGCAAAGCGGTGTCCTCAGCGGCGGTGATGGCGGTCACGAGTTGGTCATCAATCTGCACTGTGGTGACGGTCATCCGCCCGCTGTAGTGGGGCAGATTGGGGTACAGGCGGAAGACGATTTCCTCCAAAGGCGCGTCGGTCACGTTGGGGTAGCGCACCGTCTCTCGCCCGCTGATTAACAGCCGATCGGGGTGGACGGTGAGGGTGATGTCGTAACGGGGCAGGTCGCCCAGGGCGCTCAGGTCATCCTGGGCTGAGGCGATCAACGCGGGCCGGTAAGCAGCCAGTGGATCAGGCGCGGACCGGCAGGCGGACAGCAGTCCGCCCAGGATAAGCACCAGGGCCAGTCCCCAAATCGAGGTGAACCGTCGCATGACCACCTGCTCCCGTCGCCAGGTAGGGACGTAGCACGCTGCGTCCCTACCTGCTTCTAACCACAGAGACACGGAGGCCGCTGAGGTTATTTTGGTGGTGAGCTTCGGAACCCGTGTGAAACCCCAAAAATCTCTGTGCTCTCAGTGTCTCTGTGGTGAAAAACCAGTACTGTTTGAACAGTTACCGAGCGTTACTCGGCGCTCAGAATCCATTTCTCGTACAATGGGGTGATGTCCTGTGCGGATACCTGGTTGGCCACGGCTAGGAATCCCTCCGGCGTGGCGATGTCATAACGGTAGCGCTGGAAATAAGTATGCAGGATGGCGAAAAAGGTCTCGTCGCCCACCTGCTGGCGCAGGTAGTGGAAGAACAGTGGCCCTTTGACGTACACGATGGGCCCGTACTGCTCCTCGCTGAACGCGGCCACCGGACGGCCAACGACCTCGTCCCGGCCGGCGGCCACGATTTCCTCGTAGTTGTACACGAAGTAGTCCTGCACGAACGCCTCGGCCCGCTCCCGGCCGTACACGTCCTCCAAGTACACGACCACGCTGTAGTTGGTCAGCGCCTCGTCCAACCAGGGTTCGTCCACCTGGTCGCTGCCGACCATGCTGTACCACCACTGGTGGGCGGTCTCGTGCACGGTAGCGTGCTCGAAGAAGCCGTGTTCCTGGCCGTAGATGGCCTTGTCCACGACGACCAGCCCCGGGTACTCGATCCCGCCCGCGCCGCTGAGGGGTACCTCGACCACATCGAATTCAGCGAAGGGATAGGGGCCAAAGCGAGCGTCGTAGACGCGCAGGGCGTTGCTGGCGTAATCCAGCGCCCGCTGGTTGCCCGCTGCATCGGCAGGCAGGGCGTAGGAGTTCACAGTCACCTCGCCCACCGTCGTGCTGATCACCTGAAAGTCGCTGCTCATGACGAGGTCGAAGTCGCGCATCGGGCCGCTGATGAAGGTCCAGGTGGCCGTGCCATCGCCGTCGTCCGTCCGATTCACCTGCGACCCCGAGGCGGCGACGACCATATCAGCAGGGGCGGTGCAGCGCACCCGGTAGAGGGCGGTGTCGGTGTAAGTGGCGTCGCCGTAGGGCGCGGCCAACTCCACGTTCCACCCCTCGTCGTCGTACACCGGGATCACGGGGTAGACGTTGGCCAGGGCGACGACGCCATCGAGATAGGCCAGTTGCCCGTAGCCTGCGGCAGGGGTGGTGGGCAAGCGCACACGGAAATCGAGGGTGAAGTCCACCTGCTCACCGGGCAGCAGTGGCGTGGGCAGGGTCACCCGCAGCGCGGAATTCTCCAGTTCCGTGGTCACACTGGCAGGCTGACCGTGCACCAGCAGGCGTTCCACGGTGGCCGTACCACCGTAGCCGGGTGTGTTGGGGAACAGGCGGAAGTAGATCTCGGTCAGGGGCACGTCCTCGGTGTTGGTGTACAACACGCGCTGGTGGCCCACGACGAGGGCCTCTTCTGGATCCACGGTGAGGTCAATCACGTAGCGCGTCGCCTGGGCGAAGGCCGCCACGTCGCCGCGAAAGGCGGGCAACATGGCCGTTTCGTAATCGCTCAGCGAGCCCCAATCGAAAGCCGGCTCGACCGTGGGTGACGGGGTGACGGTCGGTGG
>JAGGZG010000234.1 GCA_021162125.1 Anaerolineae bacterium | reverse complement strand
TCTAACGCCGTTCCACCTCCTTCCGCGCTAGAGAGCGCGGACTTGGCATTACGAATTATGTAGAAAGTTAGCAGCATTGAGCTTTAGCTCCTCAGGCGCGGTTTCAACCGCTGGCCTGAGTAGTAACGTCCCGCGCATGTCTGGAGGTGATCGCATGGAACAGGTGCGCTTGCACGCCGTGGTACACGGTCGCGTACAAGGGGTCAACTTCCGGTACTATACCGCACTCGAGGCCCGGCGGTTGGGTGTGGTGGGTTACGTGCGCAACCGATGGGACGGTACGGTGGAGGTCGTCGCCGAGGGGGAACGCTCCCTCGTCGAACAGTTGTTAGCTTTCCTGCACCGAGGCCCGCGCTGGGCAAGGGTGGAGCGGGTGGACGTACAATGGCAAGCACCCACGGGAGAATTCCGACGATTTGAGGTGCGTTACTGAACATGAGAGAGAATCCTGAGCGGTTAGCCTGGATGGTGCTGCTCACCGCTTTCGCCATCTTTTGCGCCATTGCCGTGAGCGTGCCTTTGGGCATTCGCACCTACGTGCGGGGTGCAACTCGTCCCCAATTTACACGGTTGACCCCCATCAACGGCACTATCCGCGTCCTAGAGCCAGGCGTAGAAGAGCCCAGCGCCGTCACCACTCCCAAGGACGATATTCCCGAGGGAGCCAAAGTTATCACCGATGCGACCTCCGGCGCTTTTTTGGCCTTCTTCGAGGACAGCACGCTGCGCCTCTTCGAGAACACCCAGATCATCCTGCGCACGATCCGCGCACCGCGCTTCTCTGCGGGCAGCACACCAAATACCATTGAGGTTGACCTGGAGGGCGGGCGAGTGAGAATCGGGGTAGCCCCGGCCATCGCTCGCCCGGTCCACTTCGAGGTACACACCCCTCACGCTGTGATCTACTTGCAAGAAGGCAGCTACTCAATCCAGGTCAGCAGCGAGGAGACTCAGATCGCCGTCACGCGAATGGGCCAGGCCACGGTGAGCGCCATGGGGCAAGCAGTAACTCTCAAGCAGGGAGAGCGTGCTACAGTGGCCACCGATCAGCCGCCGGTCGGCCCACTCCCCACGAAGCGCAACATCATCGTCAACGGTGATTTCCAGGAGCCGCTGGACGTCGGTTGGCTCAGATATGATCATAAAGATGACGCTGAGGAGGAAGGTGGACGGTGGGAGATCATCGCCGATAACGACCGGCGGGCGGTGCGCTTTACCCGTGAGGGCGGCAACATCCACCATGGTGAGACAGGGATCGAGCAGATGATCGAGCTTGATGTCCGTGACTTCAGCTACCTGGAACTCCGCCTCGATGTCCGGCTGCTGAAGCAGAGTCTCTCCGGGTGTGGATGGCGCAGCTCGGAATGCCCGATCATCGTCCTCCTGAATTACAAGGACGTGCACAACAACGACCTGAAGTGGCACCACGGTTTTTATTACCAGAACGTGGATGACCTGCTGGTGTGGGATGCAGACCTCATCCCCCAGAACGTGTGGTATCCTTACGAGTCAGGAAATCTGATGGAGTTGCTGGGGGATGCTCGCCCCGCCTATCTGACCTCTATTCGCATCTACGCCTCCGGCTGGGACTACCAGAGTATGGTCTCCAACGTTGAGCTCCTGGCCGAGGAATGAGATTGAGATAATGAAAATGCGCGCTATTGAGGTCGCCCTGCTCCTCCTGGGGTTGGGCGCTTTTCTAACCCTCACCCTATACCAGATTTCCCTGCCCGGCCTACACTACGACGAGGCCGTCGAGGTGCTGCCTGCCATGCAGTTGCTCCTGGGACAGCCGGTGATAACCCACCGTGATTCTGGCATCCACCTGGGCGGGCGACTGTTCCCCATCATGGTCATGGACTACATCGGGGCGCTGAACACTTACCTGACACTGCCTTTTTTCGTCCTGCTGGGGATTAACGTCTTCGCCATTCGCCTGATGCCCATCCTGGTCGGGGTGCTGACTCTGCTCCTCCTCTACCGGCTGGGCCGCGAACTGTACAATCCCCGCGTCGGGGTGGTGGCCGCGCTGCTGCTGGCCGTACAGCCCTCCTTCGTGTTCTGGAGCCGGCAGGGCATCTTCGTCACCAACGTCACCGCGCCCATCGCCCTGGCCTGTGTGCTCTATGCGCTGCGCTGGTGGCGCGGTCAGCCAGCCCGTAACCTGTACGCAGCGGCGTTCCTGTGTGGGTTGGGCCTGTACGCCAAGTTTCTGTTCCTGTGGATTATCGGCGCGCTGATCGTTGCTCTGGTGGTACTGAACGCCGATCGCTGGTGGCAAGCCCTGCGCCAGCGCAGCCTGGCCCCCTTTCCCTTTCACTTGACGTGGCAACGGGTACTGCTGGCCGGATTGTGTTTCCTGCTGGGCATGGCCCCGCTCATCCTGTTCAACATTCAGACACAAGGCACGATCCTCACCCTGACCGGCAACGCGACTTCCTCGTACTACAATACCGATAATCTCAACCTGCCGCTGAATCTGCGGGTGCGCATCCAGCGCTTCCGCGCCGTACTGGAGGGCAGCCACCACCTGTGGTATCTGGGAGGGAATTTCAACGACCGCTACTGGCCGTGGGCCCTCGTCGGTGCCCTGGTAATCACCGGGCTCGTCGTTGTCCTCCGCGCCCGCGACGAGTGGCGACGTGCCTTTTTCCCCTTCGTGGTCATCGGCTGTGTGATCGTGGCCAGTACGGTGACCATCTCGGCCCTGTGGTTCACCCATTTCGCCATCCTGATGCCCTGGCCGGCACTGGCAGTGGCCATGGCCCTCGATCTGCTGGCCCGACGCGGGGGGTTGGACAGGCTGCACCTGGGGCGGCTGGTGCCCGCCAGGCGGGATAGCTACCTGGCCCAGGAGATCAGCCTGGGCCTAGCGCTGATCGTGCTCATCGCCGCGCTGCTGATAGGCACTGACCTGCGGGTGGACCGCGCATATCACCACGAGTTGACCCGCAGCGGTGGCGCAGGGGCGCACTCCGCCGCAATCTACAAATTGGCCGCTTACCTGGAGAAGGAGGGCATCACCCAACCGGTGATCATGGATTGGGGCATTGATGCCCCATTGCGCATCCTGACCCGGGGGCGGGTGCAACCGGTGGAGATATTCGGTTACGAGTGGGAAGCGGGAGAGGATTTTCGCCGCCGGGTGGCGGAGACTTTGCAGAACCCGGACAACGTCTACGTGTTCCACAGCCCACAAGAGACGGTGTTCCAGCGGCGCGAGGCTTTTGAGACGGAGGTCACTGCCGAGGGAAAGACCATCGTGGAGGAGAAGGTCATCCGCGACCGGAGCACGATTCCTATCTTCGTGCTGGTGCGTGTGGAGAGTGAATAGCGAATAGCAAATGGCGAATGGCGAATGGTGAATAGCGAATGGCAGATGGCGGATAGCTGAAGTTGATCATTGCTCGTTGGTCATTGGCTCATTGGGATTTGGTCATTGACTGCTTTGCTTTCATTTGCGCGGTATAAAGTGCCCGGATCTGGTTGAAAATCTCGAGGTAGGTCGGGCTGGCATAATCGGGATAGGTCCACGGCCAGGAGCGGAAGGTGCCATCGCGGAAGTGCAGGGTCACCTCGGCGTAGATGCCGTCGCCGATGTAGATGCGGTGGGCGTGATTTTTAGTGGTGGCCAGCACCATCTTGGAGTAGGAGACAAAGCCGGGGTCGAGATTGACCCGCCGCCGGCCCTCGGTCGCCCACTCCATCTCGATGTCGTTGGTGCGCCGCTTGATCACTGCCAGCTTCCCCTGTTCGATCAGCTCCTCGAAAGCCCAGATGCGACGCACCAGCCCCGGCCCGAATTCTGGGGTGTAATAATCGGTGTGATCAAAGGGCAACAACGCGCTCTCGTAGTCAATGGGGCCAAACTCCGCCACCAAGCGAGCTCTGGCCTCCGTCAATAATGCCTCCCCCCCGGCGAAGGCGCTGACGATGAGCTTGACAGGCAGCGGCTCTTTGATCTCTCCCATCGGGTTCTCCTTCTACGAGTCAGGAGCCATCCTGAACCAGCTTGTACCTCGCGATTTTGACACCGCGCCGGAGGTAGATGTAGCCGGCTACCTGCACGAGTCCCCGCTGCATCAATCCCTCTAACAGCCCTTCAACGGCAGCTACTCGCTCGGCGGCCTGATACGGGTTGCTGGGGGTGCCCCACATGCGCATGGCAAGGGTACCGGGCGTGTAGCCACGCCCGCCGGCATCGTCCTCCCAGAGCAGGTGGAGAATGGCTCGCTCTGCCTGTGCTTCTCCCGTTATCGGCGTCACTGGAATCCCAGTCCTCTCTCCTTCATGCTCACGTAGCGCTGCTGGCCAATAACCAGGTGATCGAGCACCTCCACGTCCAGCAACTTGCCCGCATTCACAATCCGCTCGGTGACGGCCACGTCCTCCGGGCTGGGCGTGGGGTCGCCCGAGGGGTGATTGTGGGCGACGATGACAGCGGCGCAGTTCTGCCGAATCGCCTCGCGGAAGACCTCACCCACGCGCAAGACCGACATGTTGAGGCTGCCGATGTACACCGTGGGCATGCCCAACACGCGGTTTTTGGTATCGAGGAGAAGCAGGCGCAGATGTTCTTGCTGGAGGAGGGACATCTCCATCATCAACAAGCTGGCGGCGTCGGCCGGGGAACGAACCACGGGGCGCTCCTCTGGCGAGGCAATCAACAGGCGACGGCCCAATTCCAGCGCGGCTATGAGCTGGGTGGCCTTGGCTGGTCCCAGCCCGCGCTCGGCGCATAGCTCGCTGAAGTTGGCCCGCGCCAGGCCCAACAGACCACCATATCGCGCCAGCAATCGGCTCGCCAGGTGCAGCACGCTCTCGCCCTGCACTCCGGTGCGCAGGATGATGGCCAGCAGCTCAGCATTGGACAGGGCTTGCGCTCCATAGTGCTCCAATCGCTCCCTCGGACGCTCGCCCTGTGGCAAATCCCTGATCAGGAGATACTCTACCTGGTTGTCTCCCCATCTCTCCATCCTCCCGCTCTTACGCTTTTCCAATGAACTTACTCCCACCAGTCGGTCTCGGCCAGGTTTTCACGCAGGCGCACGTAGCTATCGTATCTGGCGGGTGAGATCTCTCCCCGCTCGACGGCAGCTCGCACCGCGCAGCCCGGCTCGTGAACGTGCGAGCATCCCGGATAACGGCAGTGTGCCACCCAGGGGCGCATCTCCGGAAAGCAAGCGTCCAGCTCTTCGGGCACCAGGTCCCACAGCGCCAGGGCCTTCAAGCCAGGGGTATCGGCCACGTAGCCGCCGGCCTTCAGGGGGATGATCTCCGGGACAACAGTGGCGTGCCGTCCTTTGCCCGTTTTGCGGCTAGTCTCGCGCACGGCCAGGCCCAGGCCGGGCTCAATGGCATTCAGCAGACTGGTCTTGCCCACCCCCGATGGGCCGGCCAACACAGACAAACGACCGACCAGCACCTCTCGCAGTGCATCAACCCCCTCGCCAGTGACCGCGCTGGTATACAACACCCGGTACCCAAGGTCCTCGTATATCCCGAATACGGCTTGCGGCTCACCCTCATCCGCCAGATCTATCTTGTTTACGCAAATCACGGCCGGCAACTCGTTGACCTCGGCGACGACCAGGAAACGGTCCAGCATGCGCAGGTGGGGTACCGGTTCGCGTATAGCGAAGACAAACACGGCCTGGTCGGGATTGGCCACTATGACCTGTTCCGCTTCCAGGCCGAGGCGTGGCGACTTGCGCGTGAGGGCCGTCCGGCGAGGGAGCACCTCCTCGATGATCCCCCGTCCGTCTGCCAGGTGACGGAAACGCACCTGGTCACCCACGGCCACCAGGTCGGTCTCCATACGCGAGCGCTTCAGCCGTCCCCGCAGGCCACAGTCCACTGTCTCACTTGTCTCATCGCCGGCGCGCACATAGTAATGCCCGCCCAGCGCTTTGACCACGATACCCGACGCCAATTCCTCCGTCAATGCCTACTATCCCCCGATCTGCTGCGCAAGCTCGTCTGCAAGGACCAGCGCGTTATCCTCACTCCCTGTGCCTGGCGTCAGTCCGTTTTTTGATGAGACTGGTCCTTCTCGTCTTCGCGCGGGCTGCTCAGATACTCCCAGGCAAAGGCCCCAAACACGCCCACGAAGAGCCCCAGCGTCCCGGCCACGGCCACGTTTAGCTTCTTTTTCGGAGATACCGGCTTAGTGGGTACGGCGGCCAGGCTGGCGATTTTCACTTCGTCCTCGTTGGTCTGCTCGGCGATTCGCACCTCCTGTACCTTGCGTGAGAGGGTGACATAAGTATCCTTGGCAATACTGTATTCACGACTGAGCTGTTCCCACTGCTGGCGCTTGGCTGCCAGCTCACCCTGCAACGCTGCGATTTCGGTGTCCAACTGATCCAGCGTCTGCGTCAGCACAGTCTGCTTGACCTGCAAAGCTTTTACCACGGCCTCCAGGCTGTCCTCACCCTCCAATCCGCTCAGGTCCAGGTTTACGTTAGCGTCCTGAGAAACGTCTGCCAGGCCAATGCGCACCAACTCGGCCAGCAAGCTGGTAGTGGCCGTCGTGGCCGATACGTGCCCGGCTGCTACTTCCTGCTGCAACCTCTCGGCCTCCTCCAGAGCCACCTGCAGGCGGTTGGCTGCTACCTGATAGGAAGCCATGAGCTGTAACTTAGCCCCCAGTTCCCTGCCCGCCGGCCCCCAATAGGTGTACGCCATGCTGGATTCACCCTGGCCAACTGAGATGTCAATGCCCCCCGCCCGTGTTTCCAGCAAGCCCAATCCACTCTCCTCGCGGAAGGTGCGCAAGGCCTCCGATGCCTTGTTTAGCGACTCCCCGGCGGTGGCCAACTGAGACTCCAGGGTCGCTATCTCTTTGTCACTGTAACCGTAGAGGCTGTTGACCTCCTGCACGTATAGTGTGGCCCAGGTGTTAGCGATGGCCGCCGCTTTCACGGGATCGGGGAAGCGAATCTTGAGGTAAAACACAGTGGGGTCCTTACTGGTCTCTACCTCGGCTGAGGCATTGAGCTGATCGAGGGTGAAGGGTCCGTTGAAAAAGTCCAGCCCTAACTCCTCGAGCACTTTCATCTCCAGTTGGGAGGTTTTGAGCAGGCCGGAGTAGGCCTGGGGGGGCAGGACGGTGTTCACCGATTGAAAGCGAGGGTCAAAAGCAAGACGGTACCGTTCCCCCGTAGCCACCAGGGTAGCCCTGGCCTCGTAAGTCGGGGGCAGCAGGAAGCTGACCACCCCGGCCACAATGGCGGCAATCACCGTCAGGGCGACGATTGCCTTCCAGTGGCGGATCAAAACGTCAATGTATTCTCGCAGGTCAATTTCGTCTTCCACGTAATCTCCTCCAATTTATCTTCTGGGGGGACGTTCTACAATTCCCCGATTCGCCATTCTCTATTCGCTACACCTCCTCGCCGAACACGCGGCTGTAGCGGATGAACACCAGATACCCGCCTACCAGAACAACCAGTGAGGTAACAAAGGTGCGCAGCAAAAAGTCGGGGCCTACCAGCCGCCCCCAGAACAGCACGTCCCGATAAGCAGCTACCAACGAAGCCATCGGATTCAAAATGCGAATCCAGCGCCAGACGTCAACATTGATTCCCCACAGCATGTAGTTATGCGGCAGATTTTTAATCGGGTAAAACACCGGCGTCACGAAGAACCAGGCCATCATCAACACCTCGACGATGATCTTGGTGTCCCGATAGAACACATTTAGAGTAGAGAGAAAAAAAGCCATGCCCGCCGTGAACATCACCTGGATAAGAATGATCAGCGGTAGCAAGAGCACCCAGGCCGTGAGCCTGACACGAAAGACCATGATCATCGCAAAGAGCACGATGAGCGCGATCAGGAAATTGACCAGATTGGATAGCACTACCGAGAGGGGCAAAACCTCGCGGGGGAAGTATACTTTTTTCACCAGGGGAGCGTTCTCGACGATGCTCCCTGTAGCAGCGGTCATGGATGCGGAGAAAAAATTCCACGGCAGAAGGCCGCAGAGGACGAAGACGGGGAAATCGGGAATGTTGCTGGGCATCATCACCGTAAAAACCACGGTGAATACTGTCATCATTAAAAGCGGGTTGAGCAACGACCAGAGGATACCCAGCACCGAGTTTTTGTAGCGAACTTTCAGGTCACGGACTACCAGGTTGCGGATCAGTTCGCGGTACTCGATAAGCTCAACTATGCGTGCTTGCATCCACATTCACCCCCACAGCCCCGTCGTCGTACAATCTCGGTTCTTTGTTGATGTGTCTCTTTAAAACGTAAAACGTAAGACGTAAGACGTGAGGGTACGTTTTACGCTTTATGTTCAGGAAGCCCGAATACACTCAACATTATAACACAACTCACCCACGCGAGCAAACATCGCTGTAGACCTCTTGAATGAGCTTGCCCCCTCGTTCCCAGGAATACTCGTCCACCGCTTTCTCCCGTAGCCTGGCCCCCCGCTCGGCGGCACCGGTAGGATCGTGCAGAAGGGTAAGGAGGGCGTCGGCCAGGGCCGTGGCCGAGACCTCGCGGGCGTAGATGCCCAGGTCACCCAGGTATTCGCGACTGACCGGCGTGGGGAAAGCCACTGTGGGCAACCCCATGGCCATGTAGTTCAGAATCTTGCCGCTGCCCTCAGTAGCCGAGATTTTGGGCGCGACGGCCACGTCACCCAGGGCCAGGTGACGCGGTGCTTCTTCATAGGGCACTTGCCCGGTGAAGGTCGCGTGCCCCCCCAGACCCAGGCCTTCGGCGTAGGCGCGGTATTGGTCCGCGTTGGGATAGCCCATGACCAGGAAGTGGGTATCCGGTCGCGCGGACACCACTCGTCTCGCCGCTTTCAGCAACAGACCGGTGCCCTGATATTCGGCCAGCAGTCCCAGGTAGACCACCACCTGCCGCTCCCGGGGGATACCCCACCGCTTCCGAAGGGCCTGCCGCTCGCCGGCGCTGAGCACGTCCGGGCGAAAAGTATCCACGTTGACACAATCGGGCACGGGATAGATCTTCTGTGGGGAGCAGCCGAATTCGTTGACCAGTATGTCCGCTGCGTGGTAGCTACTGGTAATCACCGCCGCCGGGAAACGATCAATCAGCCACTCCAGGCGGCGTAGGGGGCGATAGAACGCGCTTTCGCGGCGCAGGAAGTGATGGTCTATCATCTCGCTGGTCAGGCTGCCCTGCAGATCGAATACTAAGGGCACGCCCCGCAACTTGCTCAGCCCGTGACCGATCAGCGCGCCCTCGTGCAGGTGGGCGTGGATCACAGTTGGACGCGAGCCGAATACAGTACCCAGGGCCTTGAGGCCGAGCATGACGTCCAGATAGAGTTTGTGCCGCGATGAGCCAACGATCACCCGATAGTTGAAAGGCACTCCCCAGCAACGACGCACGTCCAACCCGGCGATGTCCCGCCCATTAGGATAGGCCAGGATGGTGATTTTGTGTCCCATATCCCGTAGTGTCACCGCCTCCTCCAGGATGCGCACGTGGCAGCCATAGTCGGCGAAGAACATAGTAGGAGCGATCATCAATACATCGTATGCCTGATTGGGCGACGACACCAATCTCTTGGTCATGGATTCAGCATCTCCCTCTGGGACAAAGTGATAAGGGGACAAGGAAACAAGGTGACCAGGAGAATTTCTCCTTTCACGGCCACCTTGTCTTCCCCTCTCCTTGTCAGAGGAAAGGGAATGGGGTGAGATCTCGGGACAAACTTCATGCTTGGGAAGCGTTCCCCCCGAACCACAATTGCCATCGCAGGCGCAACATCTCGAGGAAAGCACGGGTGATCACGTCCAACCGGGCCCCGGTCTGGCTGCCAGCCACGCGAGGACGGTGACTCACCGGCAGTTCGCGGAAGTGGAAGCCAGCACGCTTGGCCCGCACCAGAAACTCGATGCTGAACGTCGCTCCGCCGGAGGTGATCTTTCCGGCGACGGCTTCCACTACCTGGCGACGGAACAGCTTGAAAGCGCAATCCACGTCGCGCACTGTGTACCCGAAGAGCAAAGTCATGAGCGCGCTCCATCCCCAGCCAAACAGCTTGCGGTGAAACGGGTCGCTGCGCGCCGGCCGATAACCGGCCACCAGGTCGGCTTTGCCCTCCAGGATGAGCGGCAAGAACTTTTCGATCTCCTCGATCACGAACTGCCGGTCGGCGTCGGTGAAGAAGATCAGGTCTTTGGTGGCACTGGTCAGCCCGGTGAACACCGCTGCCCCGTATCCCTTGTTCACCTCGTGCTGTACCAGCCGCACCTGGGGATGTTCCGCTGCTTTCTCGCGCACTCTGGCCGCCGTCTGATCACGGCTGCCGTCGTCCACGACCACGATCTCGTAGTCATCCACCAGTGGGCCAACCACGCGCACCACGTCCTCGATCATGGGGCCGATGTTCGCCTCTTCATTGTAGGCGGGTAACACCACAGAAAGGCTAGTCAATGCTCTCTCCTCCGAAGGCGTGAATAAGTTGCTGCTTCTGAGTGTGCGATAATCGCCGTAGGGCCGCTTCGCGCCGCTGGGCAGCGTTGCGCGAGGGTTGGGCCTCCCAGTACACCAGGCGGACTGGCCGCCGTCCACGGGTGTAGCGTGCTCCGCGCCCGGCGTTGTGCGCCCGCACGCGGCGGGCCAGATCCTCGGTCCATCCCGTGTACAGCGTCCCATCGGCGCATTCCAGGATATAGGTGAAAGCCATCATTCCTCCCGCTGGGATGCCTTCCTCAATCGTTCGCGCAATCCGCCGAGGCCCAGCATCTGGCCGAGAAACGAGCCCAGCGATGGCATCTCAACCGGCTCAGGGGGAGCGATGGTCTCCCAACTTCCATCCCGCGCGGCCTTGAGCCATCCCGTGCGGGCGTCAATGCCCTCCTGGAACCAACTGTCTAGAGTCTCCGTGTCCTGCGCCAGGAGCGCGGTTTTCCAGGCCTCCAGTTCGTCCTGGCAAGCTTCGATCCAGCGCACAAGGTTGTCACGGTTGACCAGGCACACCTCGCGGTTGGCCACGGCATCCTCCATAGTCAGCCGGGTGCTGCCCCGATAAGCTACCCCCGCCAGACGGCGTATTTCCCGCCAGGCCGGCGCGCGGCTGGTCACATCCAGTAACACCGCCGTGAGCACGGCTGGCAGGTGTTCCACGGCGGCGATTAGCCCGTCGTGCTCCGCCGGATCCAGGAAGTAAGGGACGGCCCCCAGTTGTTGTACCAGGCAGGAGACCAATTCCACGGCAGCGGGGGCGGCGTCTGGCGCTGGCGTCAGACAGTACAGTACCCCCTGGAACAGATCGGCTCTGGCCGCGTCCAGGCCCGAGGACGGCCCCTCCCCGGCCGTCAGGTTGATGATGGGGTTCCCACCCACGAAGTGAACGGTGTCCGGCAGGATTTCCTGAGCCCAGTCCAACACCGGCCCCTTAACCGTGGCTGTGTCGGTAACTACGCACCCTTCTTTCAGATAGGGAGCGACGGCCTGCAATGTATCACGGATCGCGCCCAGGGGGATAGCCAGCACCAGGATATCAGCGTCCTCGCAGGCGGTGATCAGATTCCAGTGGACTTTGTCCACCACTCCTTTTTTGCGCGCTGCGCGGGCGATCAGCAACTCCTTGTCGTGCCCGATGATCTCCACCTGATCCGCTGTGACCGTTGCTTTCAGAGCCAGGCCCATCGAGCCACCGATGTAGCCCATCCCCACGATGGTGATTTTCGCTTTAGACATATCAGCTCCTCGCCACATATCAAGCCGGCGTACTGTGCTAACTGACCCCATCGGCCCGCTGTAAGGCGGCCAGCAGGCGATCCTCTTCTGTGCGTCCAGGATTAGCTGCTGGCGGGTCCTGGTGGCGCCGGATCAGGGCCACCGTCAGCGGTGAACAACCCGCTGCCTCCGCTCGCGCCGCACCCAGCTCTGGATGCTGGCGGTGAACAACGAAGCCCGCCCGCCATCCCCTGGCCTGGCCCCGGCTCAAGTAATCCAGCGCGGCGGGCCAAAATGCGCGCAGCAGGACAATGGCTACCCTGTGCCACAGGCGGAGTTGCCCGCCAGCCTTGCCCACGTCGTGCAATAGGGCCGCTACGAGCAAGTCCTGGCTGGTCTGGCCCTCTGCCAGCAGGGTGCGGTAGACGTTCAGGCTGTGGCGCTGGTCGGAGGGAGGCATCGTCCGAAAAAGAGCCAACTGCTCTGCCGTTAAGTTGGCTTCAATGATCGGCCACGCATCAGCGGGGACCTGTGCGCGCAAGGCCCACCAGAATTGTCTGACCCTGTACACCTAGAATCCCATAATCAGCCGGTAAAGCAGGCGTTGTGGCGGGCCGAGTATGCTGAAGGGCAAAAACTGTTCCAGGGCGATGAACAAGAACAAGAGTATGGGCCCTTGGGCCTGCAAGCTATCGAGGATATTCGTCCAGCGGTAGGCCCAGGCCGCGCGGATCGTGGCCAGGATCCCCCGTAACACGCTGTAGCCGTCCAGCGGGAAAAGCGGGATCAGGTTGAAGATAGCCAGACTGATGTTTATCCACACTACCATGTTCAGCAGACTGCTCAGCAGCCCCGGCAATGGAAGGTGCAGTCGGAAAGGGATAGCGAACAGCATCGCCAGCAGCATGTTGGATAGCGGCCCCGCTGCGGCCACGATGCCCATGCCAACCCGTGGCCCGGCGCGCAAGTGGCGCGGATTCACCGGTACGGGCTTTCCCCAGCCAAAGCCAAGCCCGCTGATGGAGCTGAACAGAATCATTATCGCGCCCAGAGGGTCGAAGTGAGCCACGGGATTCAAGGTCAGACGTCCCATGTAACGGGCCGTCGGGTCACCCTGGATGTCCGCCACCAGAGCGTGAGAGAACTCGTGGATGGAAATGCTGAGCACCAGGGCCAACAGAAAAGCTACTACGTTAGCAAGACTAAGCACAAACGTCAACCTCCGGCATAGTGATCTGGGCGGTCATACTACCCGCCCAGGTGGGCATATTATAGCATTAAAGGACACAGAAAGCAAAGCTGCGCGCCCTCCGGGAGAGCGCGGAGTTGAACCGGCCTTTTTCTTTTCCCCTGCGTCCTCAGCGTCTCCGCGGTGAGATAGGGGTAATCCTCAGCAACCGTATGTTGATAAATACTCCCACTTGTGGTAAACTATGCGCGGAGGGATACATGACCGGATACGAAACCATGTCCCGCTTCTACGACCTGGAGCACGAGACCATCACCGCCGACGTTGACCTGTACCTTAACTTCGCTCACCGCTGCGGATCACCCATCTTGGAGCTAGGCTGCGGGACGGGCCGTGTGTTGGTGCCTTTGGCCAGGGCGGGCTACGCGGTCACCGGTCTGGACAACTCCCCGGCAATGCTGGCCCGCGCTCGCCGTCGGCTCGCTGCCCAGAGCCCCCGGGTCCGCACGCGGGTCAATTTGATCCAGGCAGACGTGCGTGATTTCGCCCTCGCCCAGCGCTACACACTGGCCTTCATCGCCCTCAACGGTTTCATGCACCTCCTCACCCGCGAGGACCAACTCCGCGCCCTGTGCTGTATCCGCCGCCACCTGGTCCCCGGCGGGACGTTCATCCTCGACCTGCCGCACATCTCCCCCTCTCTGTTAGTCAGCTCCGACGAGCGGGTGACCGTGCACGACGAGTACCGTGACCCGGATACCGGCCAGCCCATTTTCAAGTGGGTCACCGGGGTGGTGGATCAGGCCCGCCAGTTTCAGCACGTGCGTTTCATGTACGACCAGGTGCAGCCCGATGGCGTGGTGAGACGCACCGTCGTGACCTTCACCCTGCGTTACTTCTTCCGCTACGAGGTGGAACTCCTGCTGGACAAAGCCGGGTTTGAAGTTGAAGGATTGTACGGGTCTTACGAGCTGGATGCCTACGAGGACCCCTGCGAGCGGATGTTGTTCGTCGCCCGCGCACGGGAGTACGGCTCCACCGACATAGACGATAGACAACCGCCGCTCTGATGGAACGATAAGCGAGGCATTTGATGACACACGGGATCCGAGATGCGGGCTCTGTCCACCTATCCATCTTTCACACCAACGACATGCATGGTCGCCTGGAGGCCATGGCTCGTCTGAGCGCCTTTGCCCGCCGGCTCCGGGCGGAGGCAGAAGCTCAGGGGCGACTGGTCTTTTTCTGGGATGCCGGCGATGCTGCGGACCGCCGGGTTCGCTCTTGCAGCATCAGTAAAGGCGCTGCCTTCTCGCCCATCTTGAACGCGATGGGGTACACCTTGCAGACGATGGGCAATGCCATCTCCCTGCCGTATGGTCCGCAAGCTATGGCCGCTGTAGCTGCGCGGGCCAATTTTCCCATCCTGGCCGCCAACTGTCGTGACGGTGATGGCCCGCTGCCCGAAGGCCTTCAGGAATACGCGCTCATCCCTCTGCCACACGACTTGACGATGGGCGTCATCGGCCTGACCGCCCCCTGGGGTGATCTCTACGCACCACGTTCTCGGCAAAATCGAACTGCACTCGGTATACACTCACGTAAGGAGGTTCACCTACTATGATTGAAGGAGTCACCGTGCGCAAGCTGCGTCTCATCCCGGACGAACGGGGTTTCCTGATGGAAATGCTCCGCTCCGACTGGGAAGAATTCGACAAGTTCGGCCAGGTCTACGTCACCGCCGTATACCCCGGCGTGGTGAAAGGCTGGCACTACCACAAAATCCAGACCGACCGTTTCGTCTGTGTGGCGGGCATGGCCAAGGTAGTGCTCTACGACGGGCGCGAGGGCTCGCCGACCCACGGCGAGGTGAACGAGTTCTTCATGGGCATCCAGAACCCCATCCTGCTGAAGATTCCCCCCGGCGTGATGCACGGTTTCAAAGGCATCAGCCTGGAGATGACCCTGATCGTCAACATTCCCAGTGAGCGATACAACTATGAAAACCCCGACGAGTACCGCCTGCCTGCCCACACCGACCAGATCCCCTACGACTGGGCGCGCAAGGACGGATAGGGGGCGATGTGGAGATGGACGGGAACCTTTGCCGTCGGTGCAGCGTCTGATAAGCGTAGGAATGCAACCATTACCAGCTACCCTCCCGCAGGTTTGGACTCCGCTGGAGGGTGAAAAGTTACACCGAAGAAAGGCAAGGAGGTATCCCGATGACAGTTCGCAAATTGATCACCTGGGGGGTGATCGTCGCCACGGCGGTGCTGAGCGTCTTCTGGGCGGCGGGCGGCCCGTCCCTGATCCATCCCCGGACCGCCCAGGCGCAGAGCGAGGGGGTGGAGCTCACAGTCTACAACCAGAACATTGCCCTGGTCAAAGACCGGCGCACGATGGAACTGACGAGCGGGGTCAACGAGGTGCGGTTCAGTGACGTGGCGGCACAGATTGATGCCACCAGCGTCCACTTCCGTTCACTGACCGACCCCGCCGGGACGACGGTGTTGGAGCAGAACTACGAATACGACATCGTTGGCTCCAGCAAACTCTTACGGAAGTACGTGGATCAGGAAATCAGCCTGGTCACCGAGGACGGCACGACCTACACCGGCACGCTGCTCAGTGGCGCGGACGACATCATCCTCCAGGGCGACGACGGGCAGGTGACGGTAGTTAAGCTGGCCAGCGTCCGCGAGTTCAGCTTCCCTGCTCTGCCGGAGGGACTGATCACCCGGCCCACCCTGGTTTGGCTGCTGCGGGCCGCCGAGGCCGGCGCCCACGACGTCGAAGTCACCTACCTGACCGGCGGGGTGAACTGGCGGGCCAATTACATCGTCGTCTTGGCCGACGACGACAAGTCGTTGGACCTCACCGGTTGGGTGACGTTGGACAACCGCAGTGGGGCTTCGTACAAGGACGCTAAACTTAAGCTCGTGGCCGGAGACATCCACCGCGCTGCCGAGCCGGGGAGAGTTGAGAAAGCGGTAGAGTACGAGGCTGTACTGCCCACTCCCGCTCCCCAGGTCGCCGAGCGGGCCTTTTTCGAGTACCACCTGTACGAGGTACAACGTCCGGTCACCATCAAGGACAACCAGACCAAGCAGATCGAGTTCGCCTCCGCCACCGATGTGCCTGCCGAGAAGTTTTTCGTCTACGACGGCTCACAGATGGGTTACTACGGCTACCGAGGCCCGCTGACCGACCCCAGCTACGGCACGGCGACCAACACCAAAGTGATGGTCATGCTGGAGTTCAAAAACGGCGAGGATCAGGGGCTGGGTATCCCGTTGCCCAAAGGCACGGTGCGGGTGTACAAGCGCGACGTGGACGGCTCGGAGTTGCTGGTGGGTGAGGACTCCATTGATCACACCCCTAAAGACGAAACCGTGCGCCTGTACGTCGGCGACGCTTTCGATGTCGTCGGCGAACGGGTGCAGACCGATTTCAAGAAGCTGGGCGAGCGCAGCCTGGAGGAGAGTTTCAAAATCACCCTGCGCAACCACAAGGACGAGGCGGTGGAAGTGCGGGTGGTCGAGCACATGTATCGCTGGAGTGAGTGGGAGATCGTGAAAGAGAGCGCCGAGCACACCAAGACCGACGCGCAGACTATCGAATATCGGGTGCAGGTGCCGGCAGATGGAGAGGAGACGGTGACTTACACCGTTCGTTACCGCTGGTAGTCGAGCAGGTGACGGGCACTTCAAGGGAGTGCCCGTCACCTGCTAGTCAATCCTGGCGGAAAAACAGACGGTGCACCATAGTCTGTACCACTGGCCGCAGCATGAGAGCCAGAAACGCCACGATCAGAGCGGCCAGCGCACCAACGGCGAACACCCCCCACGAGATGGCCACACCCCACAGCCGCCCCAGCGTTGCCACCAGCACGAAATAGGTGAACAACAGGATGACCCCCAGGCTCAGATAAACCAGCCCTCGATTGACCAGCGCCTCCACATTCCACACAGACCGCTGTTTCAGGATGGCGTATCCCAGGCTCATAGGGAAGACGAGGAGGGTGGTCACCGCCAGACGGACGTCCACCAGCGTGCGGTGAAACGCCATGTGATACGCTACGTTTACCACCAGCAGAGCCGCGAAGGGCAGCAGGGTAAGCGTGATGCCGGCCGCCATCTCCCGCGCCTGCTGCCTCACCTTTTGATCTGCGGCGCTACGGATGGTGTGCACCAAAGCCGCTGCCCAACCCACGAAGCACAGCGGCACCCACAGGAAAAAGACGTTGAACAGCCAGGTAAACTCGCCCTGGAGCTGACGGGGGTAGAAATAAGCGTTCAATCCGCCGAGGAGCAGGCCCGGCCCGTAGAAAAGGGCCAGGAGCAGGGCACGGACTTGCGGGTGCAGGCGCTTTTCCTCCGGGAAGTGCAGCGCCAGGTGCAGCAGACATGCGCCGGCCAGGCCCGTCGCCACTCGCTGCAAAGCACCCGTCCAGCGGACGAACGTGAGGTTGACGTTGGTGTTGCTGAAGAGGGCCACCGCCGCTGCCAGGCAGAAGAGCAGAAACAGCATGGAAACCCGGTCGTGGCCTCGCGCCAAATAAGTGACCACGCCGCTGGCCCAGAAAATCAGGGCGATCCAGTAATAGACGGCGAGACCCTCCAGCTGGGGGGACATGGGCGCAGTGAAGAGCACGAGAAACTCCAGCTC
Organism: Anaerolineae bacterium; assembly: GCA_021162125.1. Classification (GTDB taxonomy): domain Bacteria; phylum Chloroflexota; class Anaerolineae; order JACIWR01; family JACIWR01; genus JACIWR01. The sequence goes on along the minus strand of JAGGZG010000234.1, from coordinate 5,129 downwards.
ACCGTCTCGTTCCACGACGATGGACACGTCCTGGCCGGGAGGTACGGCCTCCCATGTCCGGCGGAACTGGTCACGCTCGGTGATAGGCACACCTTCCATCTCCAGAAACACATCGCCGACGCGCATGCCGGCCGCCTCTGCTGGCCCACCGCGATGGACCGCGTACACCACGCCACTGGTGTTGTTCCACAGGAATCCCAGAGATGGCAGTCGCCGCTCATAAACGTAAGCTCGCAGCCCGGCGACAAAAACCAGAACCGCGAGCCCGATCAGCAAACCCTGTGACAGATTCTTTCGCACAGCCCCCCTCCCGGCGACAACTATGAGCATACGCGGATGAGCGATGCTTTATTCTATCTGATTTTTCGTGAAATGTCCAGAGTGCCTTTCAGATTGGGAACAGGATTTGGGGAAAGCCGGCGGTCACCCCCCAGACCTCCTCGTGCCGCCAAATGGCGGGCAGCAAGGTGCGTCGCACCTCACGTCACACCTCGTTTGACTTCCCCCATAATGGATGGTATAATACCGCCACTATGATCACTACCGCAGGAACCTCCATTCACCACCATCATCACGATCCCTTGCCACTCGACTGGGAAGGTCAGGGTTGGTTTACCTGAGCTAATCCCCGAATTGCTTATTCGGCCCTCCCGGTCAACCCGGCGAGGGCTTTTTATTTGCGAGGAGTATCCAATCATATGGACCAACGTACTGACATTCGTCTCTCACTGCCCAGCAAGGGCCGCCTGGCCCAGGCTGCACTAAATTTTCTGGTCGCCTGCGGTTTGGAAGTGGATAAGCCCAACCCCCGCCAGTACGCCGCCCGCATCCCGGCCCTGCCGGGGCTGACTGTGCTCTTTCAGCGTCCCGGCGACATCGTGGTCAGCGTGCGCGACGGGAGTGTAGATTTCGGCATCACCGGGATGGACGTGGTGGCCGAACGCCAGGGCGACAACGGCGCAGTGCTGGTACTCCACGACGCCCTCAACTTCGGCAAGTGCCACCTGTGCCTGGCCGTGCCGGAAGAGTGGGAGACGGTGCACACGATGGCCGACCTGGTCACCTATGCCCGCACCTTGTCCCGGCCGCTCCGCGTAGCGACCAAGTTCCCCCACCTCACCGGCGACTTTCTGACCCGCCACGCTGTCACTTCCTTCGCCATCATCAACGCTGAAGGAACATTGGAGGTCGCCCCGGCCATCGGCTACGCCGACATCATCGCCGACCTGGTCTCATCCGGGCAGACGTTGCGTGACAACCGGCTGCGCCCCCTGGACGACGGCGTCATCCTTCACTCCCAGGCTGCTCTGATCGCCAATCGGCCCGCTCTCAAAGCGCGCCCGGAGGTGCTGGATGTGGCCCGCAAGTTGCTGGAGTTCGTCGAGGCACACCTGCGCGCTGCGGACCACGTGGCCGTGTTCGCCAATATGCGGGGCGCATCGCCCCAGGCCATTGCCGAGCGGATGTTTGCCCAGGACGCCCTCAGCGGACTCCAGGGGCCAACAATCTCACCGGTGATCGTTCGGGACGGGGATCCCAACTGGTACGCTGTGCACATCGTCGTGCGCCGGGAACAACTCTTCCAGGTGGTGGCCGAACTACGGGCCATCGGCGGTAGCGGCGTCGTCGTGGCGCCGGTGGCCTATATCTTCGAGGAAGAGCCGGCCCGCTACCGGGCCATGATGGAGGCAGTTCAGGAGGCAAGAGGTGAGAAACAGGGGGACAGGGGGAATGACGTTGAGGATTTATGAGGACTGGGAACAAGCCCGGCAGACGGTGCTCCGGCGGCGGGAGGTGATGGCCCTCGACGAGGTGCCGGAAGCGGTGCGGGCGGGCATCCGCCGCGTCTTCGGCGAAGAACTGCCCCCCCAGGAGGCCGTGGCCCGCATCCTGGCCGACGTGCGCCAGCGCGGCGACGAGGCACTGCGCGACTGGACGGCCCGCATTGACGGCCTGACCCTCGACGAGATCGAGGTACCGGTGGACGCCCTGGGAGCTGCCTACGACTCCCTCCCCCCCGACCTGGCCAACGCGCTGCACCTGGCCGCCGAGCGCATCCACGCCTTTCACGCCCGCCAACCCATCTCCTCCTGGACGACGACCGAAATGGGGGGGACATTGGGCCAACGGGTGACACCGCTGGCGCGGGTGGGCGTCTACGTGCCCGGCGGCACCGCCCCGCTGCCCTCGTCCCTGCTGATGACCGTGATCCCGGCGCGCGTGGCTGGTGTGGATGAGGTCTTCATCTGCACTCCGCCGGGGCGCGAGGACGGGCTGGTGTCCGATGTCATCCTGGCCGCGGCCCACGTCGCCGGGGTGGACCGGCTCTACCGGCTGGGTGGCGCGCAGGCTATCGCTGCGCTCGCTTACGGCACTGCCTCGGTGCCTCGGGTGGACAAGATCGTGGGAGCGGGGGGACTTTTCACCACGCTGGCCAAGCGGCAGGTCTACGGCCAGGTGGGACTGGACGGCCTGTACGGCCCAACCGAGACGGTGGTCGTGGCCGACGATTCGGCCAACCCGGCCTGGGTGGCCGCCGACCTCCTGGCCCAGGCAGAGCACGACGTGCTGGCCACTGCCATCCTGCTCACCCCCTCCCGCCGGCTGGCAGAGGCGGTGCAGGCCGAGGTCGCCCGGCAGATGGAAGACCTCAGCCGGGCGGACGTCATCGCGGCGTCGCTGGCCGGGCAGGGTGGCATCGTCCTCACCCCCGACCTGGAGACCGCCGTTCGTTTGGCCGACGAGTTCGCCCCGGAGCACCTCTGCCTCTCCGTCCGGGAGCCGGAGGTGTGGGCCGAACGCATCCGCAACGCCGGCGGGCTTTTCCTGGGCGAGCACTCGTTCGAGGTGCTGGGGGATTACGTGGCCGGGCCGAGCCACGTGATGCCCACCAGCGGCACGGCCCGTTTCGCATCGCCGGTGAACGTGCTCGACTTCGTCAAAATCACCAGCGTCATCGCTCTGGATGCCGACACTGCAGCCCGCCTTAGCCCGGTGGCCGCCCGCCTGGCCCGCGCCGAATCGCTCACCGCCCACGCCGCCGCAGCCACCGCCCGACGGTAAGGACATCATCAGGAGATACAGCCCATGACCAGGATTGAAGCCCCCACCCACCCATATCTTGACACGATAGAACCCTACGAGCCGCCGGACATGGAAGCGGCGGCCGCCCGCGCCGGCCTGAGGGTTGAGCAATTGATCCGGCTGGACGCCAACGAGAACCCCTTTGGCCCGTCGCCCCAGGTGGCCCAGGCCCTGGCCGCCTACCCGGACTACGCCTTCTACCCCGACTACCGGCTCCTGCACCAGGCGGTGGCCCGTTACGCCGGCGTCGCGCCAGAACAGGTTGTGTTGAGCAATGGAGCCGATGAATTGATTGACCTCTTGATCCGCCTGTTCGTCGAGCCGGGCCAGTCGGTGGTCGTCTGCCCTCCAACTTTCAGCATGTATCGCTTCTTTGCCGAGGTGAACCGCTGCCGGGTGTTATCCATCCCTCGCCGGGCGGATTTTGCGATGGACGTGGCTGCCGTCGAGACAGCAGTGCAGGAGAGCAAAGGGGACGCCCGGTTGCTGTTCCTCGTCTCGCCCGGCAACCCCGATGGTCAGGCTATTCCTCTGGATGCGATACGGCGGTTATTGGAGTTGCCCCTGGTGGTGGCGGTGGACGAGGCGTACATTGAGTTTGGCGGGGAGAGTTGCAAGCCTCTCCTGTCTGACCACGAGAACCTGGTGATTATCCGCACTTTCAGCAAGTGGGCCGGGATGGCCGGGCTGCGGCTGGGGTACGCTCTGCTTGCACCGAGGATGACTCGCTACCTGGAACGGATCCTGCCCCCGTACAACGTCAACGCGGCGGCAGTAGTGGCCGCGCTGGCCACCCTGGCTAATCTGGAGGCCGTGCAGGCCAACGTGGCCCGTCTGATCGCTGAGCGGGAACGGCTTCGAGAGGAACTGGCGACGCTCCCCTGGCTGGAGCCACTCCCCAGTCAGGCCAATTTCATCCTCTGCCGCCTACGAGACCGCTCTGGCCGGGAGGTGGTGGATGCGCTGGCCCGGCGGGGCATCCTGATACGCAGATTTTCTGATCCCGCCATGGCCGGATACGTCCGCATCAGCGTGGGCCGCCCGGAACAGAACGAAGCGCTGCTGGTAGCCCTGCGCGCACTGGATTAGGAGAAAGAAGTGAGCACCCAACCACGCCAGGCTCATATCGAGCGCAAAACACGAGAGACCGAAATCCTGGTGACCCTGGCCCTCGAAGGCTCCGGTCACTACCAGGTGGATACCGGCATCGGCTTCCTCGACCACATGCTGGCCCACCTCGCCGTCCACGGCCTGTTCGACCTGACCGTGCAGGCCAGCGGCGACCTGCACGTGGATGCCCACCACACGGTCGAGGACGTGGCTCTGGCCCTGGGCGCGGCCTTTGACCAGGCCCTGGGCGACCGGGCAGGCATCGTCCGCATCGGCTCGGCCTACGTGCCGATGGATGAATCGCTGGCCTTCGTTGCCGTGGACCTCTCCGGCCGCCCCTACGCCGTGACTGAGATGGACTGGGCCGGGCCAACCGTCGGCGGGCTGCCGGTGACGCTGATCCCGCACTTTTTCGAGTCCTTCGCCGCCACCGCCCGCGCCAACGTCCACGCCCGCCTCATCCACGGGCGGGACGATCACCACAAGGCCGAGGCCCTGTTCAAGGCGCTGGGCCGCGCCCTGGACGCTGCCACCCGTCTCGACCCACGCCGCAGTGGAATGGTGCCTTCGACAAAGGGGAAACTATGATCGCACTGATTGATTACGGAGCCGGAAATGTGCGCTCGGTACAAAAGGCGCTGTCGGCGGTCGGAGCCGAGGTACGGGTAACCCGCGACCCTCGTGTCTTGGCGGCTGCCGAAAAGGTCGTGCTGCCGGGCGTGGGAGCCTTTGGCGATTGCATGGCCGGCCTGCGCCGCATTGGGCTGGTGGACACGCTGCGCCGGGTAGTCGAAGAGGGCCGACCATTGCTGGGCATCTGTGTCGGTATGCAGGTGTTGTTCGAAGAGGGTGAGGAAATGGGCCGCCACGCTGGGCTGGGCCTTCTCCCAGGCCGGGTCGTCCGTTTCTCTTTCCCCTCACCCCACCCCCTAACC
>JAGGZG010000108.1 GCA_021162125.1 Anaerolineae bacterium | reverse complement strand
TCACCGACGCAGGCAGAGAGCACCTGCGCCGGCGGATGCGGGGAACGCGCCGGGAAGTACACCGTCTGTTCACTAAGCAAGGGTTGCCTGGGGCTAAACCCCCAGGCTGAGCAGCCGAAGGGCGCTGAAGCATCCTAAACGTGGCCGCTCAGCCTTGAGCCCTCGGCCTGAGCCTGTCGAAGGCTTTAGCTCGGGGCAGACGGGCTGTCGGAAAGAGTGTCAACCTATTGTGAACCATCCCTCCTGGCCAAATACGGCTGGGAGGTAAACTTGCAGGGGTCTTCGGGAAATAGTGGGGTAAAGTAGACAAGCGAGCCCATTTGGGGTATTATACTTGACCAAAGATATCCCAAAGGAGGTTCAAGCACGTCATCGGTCGAGCTTACGGCTATCGCAACTTTGACAACTTTCGCTTACAGGTCCTGGCCCAACATGGCCTGCCTGTCCCTCTTCCCACTATTTCCTGAAGAGCCAAGTTGCATTTGACAACCTGCCCCTTCTGGCTATAATATAAGCCATCCTTCTAACGATGATAAATATTTCTTATCACGCTCCCTGTTATACAAATTGCAGGCCGGTGCAAGTTTCGCCCGCAGTGGGCTCGCGCAGCGAGGGCCTGGGGAGTACGTGGGGTAGCCCTCCCGTACTTTCTCTTCCCCTGCCGCACTCCTGATTGAAGCCCCTCTACCCCCTGGCGGCCGGGTCATCCGGCGCTGTGTTTACCCCCAGGCAGCACGTATGGCCCAATCCCAACCCGGGCTTTGGTCATCGGGACTTCATCGTGAGCCTAATTAAACGATCTGAGGATTGATCATGATCTACTTTGACAACGCGGCCACCTCCTGGCCCAAGCCGCCGGAGGTGATCCAGGCCGTGGTGCATTTCATGGAATCGGTGGGAGCCAACCCGGGCCGCTCTGGGCACCGCCTCTCGGTGGAAGCCGGGCGTATCGTCTACGACGCGCGGGAGGCCCTGAGCGAGCTTTTCAACGTCCCTGATCCCCTGCGCATTGTCTTTGGCCTCAACGCGACCGAGGCTATCAACCTGGCCCTGCGCGGCTTGCTGCGCCCCGGCGACCACGTCATCACCAGCAGCATGGAGCACAACTCGGTGATGCGCCCCCTGCGGGCTCTGGAGCGGCGGGGTGTAGAGTTGACCGTGGTGTCCTGCTCGCCCCAGGGCTTCCTTGACCCCGCCGACCTGGAGGCGGCTATCCGCTCCAACACGGTGATGATCGTCCTCAACCACGGCTCCAACGTGGTAGGCTCCCTTCTCCCCGTCCGCGAGGCCGGGCGCATCGCCCGGGAGCATGGCTTGCTGCTCCTGGTGGACGCGGCCCAGACGGCGGGAGCGGTGCCCCTGGACGTGCAGGCCGACAACATTGACCTGCTGTGTTTCACCGGGCACAAGGCCCTCTACGGGCCGATGGGCACCGGCGGGCTGGTCATCGGCGAGCGGGTGGACGTGGGGAGGCTGGAGCCGCTGAAGCGTGGGGGCACGGGCAGCCGTTCGGAGTACGAGGAGCACCCGGACTTCCTGCCCGACAAGTGTGAGGCGGGCACGCCCAACGCCGTGGGCCTGGCCGGGCTGGCGGTGGGGGTGCGCTGGGTGCTGGGACGGGGCGTGGAGCACATCCGGGCGCACGAGGTGGCCCTCACCCAGCGGCTCATTGATGGCCTGCGGGAGATCCCTGGGGTCACCGTGTACGGCGGCTTGGATGCCACACGGCAGACGGGGACGGTCTCGTTCAACGTGGCCGGACTGGAGCCTTCGGAGGTGGGCCTGCGGCTGGATGAGGAATACGGCATCCTCTGCCGGGTGGGGTTGCACTGCGCCCCGGCGGCCCACAGGACCATCGGCACTTTCCCCTGGGGCACGGTACGCTTCGGGCTGGGCTACCTCAACGCGATGGACGAAGTGGAGAGAGCGATAGAGGCTGTGCAGCGGATTAGGGCAGCGGATCAGTACAGCAACGAGACTTTGCATGGAGAGGATGTCTAACGCACTCGAAGCAGATCGCCAGATTAGCGATTGGCTCTAGCCAGGCCGACACGGTCGGTTCGCCTGGCTCTCCCGCTTCTCGGCGAGCTACCAGGCGGTTTTCGACTACATCTTTGGTTCCATGACGGCCCATGTGCTGATGCACACCTTCCTCTTTGGAATGCTGGCTTATCTGCTGGGCGTATACTTTGTCGGTAAGCGTCCCATCAGGCGGAAGCAACTGTCACTTCTGCTGGCGGCGGTGGTCGGAGTAGCCGTGTTGCAAGAGGGATTTCAGTTCCTCGTCCAGGCTCGCTTCCCTGGGTGGCCAGAGATGTTCGACCTGGGAGTGGATACAGGCGGAGCGATTTTGGGGGTGCTGGCCTTTGGACTATGGCGAGAACGTCGTGCTTAGCTTGACGTGGTTACATTGCGCAATGACACTCCGGGGAACTGCGTCATTAGCTCTGTAACACTTGCCTTTGTATTGTATCAAGTCGGGGGCACAGACCCCCCTTCGAGCCAAATTTAACGATGTCAAGTTAAGGAGAGACGGATGGTGAAAGTTGTTGATGCTCGCGGGTTGCCTTGCCCGCAGCCGGTGATCAATACCCGGAAAGCCTTGGCTGAAGCCGACCAGGTAACGACCATCGTGGACAACGAGACAGCCCAGCAGAACGTGACCCGCATGGCCGAGAAGGCCGGGTGCACGGTGCGGGTCGAGCAGCGGGACGACGGCATCTACCTGCACATCAGCAAAGGGGAAGCACCAGGAAACCAGGTTTTTGCTGAAAAACCCGGTTTCTCCACCGCTCCCGCCGGGGGGCCGCTGGTGCTGGTGGTGCCCAGCGAGTTCATGGGCCAGGGGGAGCACGCCGAACTGGGGGAGATTCTCATCCGGGGCTTCTTCCACACCCTGGGCGAGGTGGAGCCCGTGCCCGACACCATCATCTTCTTCAACAGCGGAGTCAAGCTGGTGGTGGAGGGTTCGCCGGTGGTGGAGGACCTGCAGGCCCTGCACGAGCGGGGGGTGGAGATCCTGGCCTGCGGCACCTGTCTGGGGTACTACGGCCTGAAGGACAAGGTGGCCGTGGGCGAGGTGTCTAACATGTACACCATCGCTGAGGCGATGCTGGGGGCGGGGAAGGTGGTGAATCTGTGATGTCTGATTACGGCGTCGTACTCGTCCCCTCCACCAGCCACGCTATACGCGCCGAGCGGGTCTGCCATCTGGCGGGGCTCAAGGTGAAGCTCATCCCCACCCCACGCCATCTCAGCTCCAACTGTGGGACGGCCCTGCGCTTTGACTGGGCGGAGCGGGAAGCCGTGGAAGAAGCCTTGCGTGCGAACAACGTAGACTATGACGGGTTTCACCGGATGGATTGGTAGCTGGGGAGCTGGCGGTGGGGCGGTGGTTTTTATGGAGGTGATGGTGTGAGCGGAAAGACGTGCAAGGTGCGTGTGCCGCGCGACGCGGGTGCACCTGTCCGCCTGACGGCCATGACCAAGGCCGCGGGCTGAGCGGCCAAACGGGGCCCTGAGGCCCTGGCGCAGGTGCTGCGCCCACTGAAAAACATATTCCACGAGGCCGACTATCCCGACTTGTTGGTCGGGCTGGAGGTGGCCGACGACGCGGCGGTGTACCGCATCAACGACGAGGTGGCCGTCATCCAGACCACGGACTTTTTCACGCCCATCGTGGACGATCCCTACGCATACGGCGCTATCGCTGCCGCCAACGCGATGAGCGACGTGTACGCCATGGGCGGCCAGGTGGTGTTGGCCCTCAACATCGCCGCTTTCCCCGCCGACATGGACGAGGCTACCATCATCGAGATTCTGCGCGGCGGTGCGGAGAAGGTGAAAGAAGCCGGGGGCGTCATTGCTGGCGGCCACACCATTGATGACGAGGAGCCCAAGTACGGGCTGACGGTGATGGGCATCGTCCATCCTGATAGAATCGTCACCAAAGGCGGAGCGCGGCCCGGCGACGTGCTGGTGCTCACCAAACCGCTGGGCGTGGGCATTATCACCACGGCCTTCAAGGCCGACGCGGCTGACCTGGCCCATGTGGAGGCGGCCACGCAGTCAATGATACAACTCAATAAGCACGCTGCCGAGGCGATGCAGGGCGGTGAGTTCCACGCAGCAACAGACATCACCGGTTTTGGCCTGCTGGGACACGCTTACGAGATGGCGGAGAAGAGCGGCGCATGCCTGCGTTTCCGCTTCGATGACCTGCCCTTCCATCCGGGAGCCAAAGACTACGCGGATATGCTCCTCTTCCCCCGGCGGAGCTAATCGCAACCGGGATGCGTACAACCACTACGTGCGCTTTGCGGCCCGCCTCGAATACGAGATGCAATTACTGCTCTTCACACCGGAGACCTCGGGGGGACTGCTCATCGCCATACCTGCCGAGGAGGCCGATGAGCTTCTGGCCCGCTGCGCGGCACTGGGTCAGAGTGCCTGGGTCGTGGGTGAGGTGGTGGAGGGGGAAGGCATCGAGGTGGTTTGACAGGCCCGTAGCGATGTATACGAAAAGTGAGAGCCCCAGGTGCGGCCATCCGCAGGCCAAGCGGACACCTGGGGCTCTTTGTTGACTTGACCGGCGGCTACGGCGTTACTTCCGCGACGCTAGCAATAACAAGTGGGGGATGAAATACCGCCTCTCCAAGCCAACGGGAGAAAGAGGGAGGATGTGCCTGATTTGGTAAGTTTCACTAAGTTTTCCCGAATCCTCTACTCGCTTGTATTCTATCACGCCCAGCCGGGAGTGGCGTAAAGGTGGCGTAAAGACGGCGTAAGTTTCGCGTGAGATGGCAGAGCGCGTCTGCCCCCAAAAGCTAGCGTGTTTCGGCGTTTTGTGCTATAATGCCGAGTCGATCACAACTATACTTTATGAAGGGGTGTACTGTTGAAAGTCACAACGGAAGAACTAGAGAACTGCCAGATGGCGATGACGATCGAGGTGGAGGACGCTGAAGTAGAGAAGGCGCTACGGAGCGCTGCCCGTGCCCTCTCCCGCAAACTCAATATCCCGGGGTTCCGTCCCGGCAAGGCTCCGTACAACGTCGTCGTGCGTCACGTGGGCGTCGAGGCCATTCGGGACCAGGCGTTAGACGGCCTGGCTGAGAAGTCCTATCAGCAGGCGCTGAAGGAAGAGGAGATCGAACCCTATGCCCCTGCATCGTTGGAAGAGGTGACGTGGGACCCGCTCACCCTGCACCTGACGATCCCTATGCCCCCGCGCGTTGATCTGGGGACCTATCGTGAGCTGCGTCTGGCACCGGAGGAGGTCACGGTCACAGACGAGC
>JAGGZG010000324.1 GCA_021162125.1 Anaerolineae bacterium | reverse complement strand
GATATCGTTTTGGCATGGTCATACACCTCCGTCTAGAGAGCTTCCCCCTGATTATACTATATCTGAACTAATTTGTTAAAATTCATTAGCGCCCTTCGTCCTCTTAGCCTGGACGTTTACGTCCAGGCCTTCCGGCGATAGCCCCACGAATCCGCGAAGGACGTAGTAAAATGTTACTACTCAGGCCAGTGGTTGAAACCGCGCCTGAGGAGCTAAAGCTGGCTGTCCACCTGCGTGGACAGGCGCGTCCACGCAGGTGGGCGCTCGGCTGCAAGCTCTCTGGAGGCGATTTCAATCGCTAACTTTCGCAAGTCCCCAACAACCCGTTCGGATTCGAGCAGGCTTGGGGATGGCTGGAGAGCCTATGCTACCGACACCACCTGCGCATCATTGTGCTGGCCATGGAGACCAGCGGCATCTACTACTGGGCCTGGTGGGACTTCTTGGCCGCTCGTCCCAACTTGGCCCGTGTGCTCTACAACCCGCGCACCACCGAGCACATGACCGAGGTGCTCTCCAAGCGGGTGCGCAACGAACTGGTGGACGCCCACGTCCTGGCCGCTGCCGTCCGTAGCAGAGCGGACTATCTCCTGACCCTGGACAAAAAGCACCTCATGACCGACACTTTGCTACAGGCTAATCTCGGCCCGATTATAGCCACGCCAGGACAGTTTCTGTCGCAGTATCTGGGGGAGTACAACAACGATGGGGGTATCTGAAGCACCGGAGGAATTTATCCCAAATCGCAACTTGGGATAAATTTGGGATATGTAAAGTGCGTCGCACTTCGGGAAATGCGTTGCACTTTGTTGTCCTGCTGGGAATAGTATCAGGGGGTTATGTAAGCAACAAACCGTTGTTCTCCGTCCTTGACCTGAATGAGCGCCAGGTTCTTGTGAGCCTGGCCGGCTTGGTCAAAGTAGATGGGGCCGGTCAAACCCTGGAACGTTGACTCCAGCAATGCCTGCTGCACATCTGCAACGTTGGTCGTTCCGGCTTCCTCGATTGCATTCAACAATACCCGGATGGCATCGTATCCCAAAGCGGCGAAGACATCGGCCTCACTGCCAAAGCGCGCGTCGTAGTCCTCCAGAAACGCTTGAACCTGTGGATCGAGGACGGTGAATTCTGTGCAATAGTAGCCACTTTTCACAGCTTGTGCGTCCAGATCGTAGCTCCAACTATCGCACCCCAGCAAAATGGCCTCAATGCCCATCTGCCGGGCCTGAGCGGCCGCCGTGTTCACCTCGGGCGCGCAGTTTGGCAGAAACAGGACATCTGGAGAAGCGGCGGCGATGGGTGCCAGTTGAGCGGTGTAGTCCTTCACAACACCGGAGTAGTTGGTTGCCTCCACAATCTCACCCCCGTCCTCAACGAAAACCTGGGAAAATGTCTCTGTCAGATTAGCGCCCGATGAACTTCTCTCATCGTGCAGCGTGGCCGCGGTCTGAGCGTGCAGTTGCTCGCGCGCGTAATGGGCCATTGCTTGAGCCTGCACCATATCGGGGAGTGGTATGACGTACACTCCCGGTTTGTACTTTCCGCTGTCATCAACTGCCACACGCGGATGCGCATTGAGTGAGAGAAAAACGCTTTTCTCAGGTGCGATTCCTTCAGAGATAGCAACGGCCTCGCTGGCGCACAGCCCGCCAACGATAAATGTGAGATTTTGCCCCTCGGCTTCGCTGAGGGCTTGTTGCCCTCCTTCGGCAGTGCACTTCGAATCGAAGCTCACCGCTTCGATTGGCAGGCCGAGAACACCACCCGCACTGTTACGTTGTTCAATCGCCAATAGAGCACCCTGTTGTGCGGCCAACGCCATTTCTCCGACACTCAGATTTTCTGTAGGGAAGATTAAAGCAATTCGGAGAGTCGTCGGTGGTGGCGAGGGAGTGGATGAGGGTCTCACGCAGGCAACCAGCAGCAAAACTAACACCAGCGTTTCGAGCACTTTACGTATCATTTTCAGCCTCCCTTATAGGTGACGGTCACCTGTGAGGTGACCGTCACCTGAAGTTCTACTTCAAGATGTAATACGTTCCCTTCTTGGCTCCGACCTTGAGCAACAGCCCTCGCTCAACCAGGTCTACCAGGTCCAGGCGCAAGGTCTCCGCGCTGACGTCCGGGCAGAGGGTGCGATATTCGCGGTTGGTGATGCTTCCCTGTTCGCGCACGTATTGCATGGCCCGCAACTGCCGCTCGTTCATGCTGCGCTGCCAGGCCGGGATACCCCGCCGTTCGCGCACGTTGGCCAGGCTCACGGTAAACGAGTACGGCGTGGCGCGGAAAGTCGGCGCCGGGTGGCCGGCCTGTAGCATTTCCTCGATCATGCGATCAATCCCCAGCCCCAGCTCCTCGATGAATCCCCACTGGAACAGCCCGGCCACGATGCGCGGGTTCCGTGAGAAGTGCTCCTCCACGATGTTATCCAGCGTGATGTAGCCGGGCAAACCGCCGGGGCTGATCACTTCCAGCCGGTCGTCGAACATGCGCACCTCGATGCGCCGTCCGCTCAGCCGGTAATCGCGGTGACACACCGCATTAACCAGCGCCTCGCGCACGGCGAAGGGCGGATACTCGGTGGTCTCCTCGCGGACCAGCCCTTTGACCACCGCGCCGACGCGCATCTCCTCCCACGTGACCTGCCAGGCGGCCTCGAGCAAGCGGGGCAGCGGCCCGCTGATCTCCTCGCGGCGGGAGTAGCCGGGCAAACCGCCCGGCCCTCGTGCCTCCGTACCCTCGAAGCGGACGAAGACCAGCCCACTCTGAGGGATGAACTCCTGCGGGTTCCGCCCAAGAAGGAGTATGCCAGCTACGGTTGGTTCTCCCGCCCCCGTCGTGGCCCCAATCTCCACCAGAAGCTCCTCGATTGGCCGTGCGACCGGTCGCCGCTGCTTTTCCTCGCGCTTGGCGACGTACTCGGCGATGAGCTCGTCGTCCAGGTCGGCACGGGTGGCCCCGGCTACGATCTCCATCTCGAAATCGCCGCTGGATTTGGTGGCTGCCAGGTGGCGCACCTCCTCGCCACCCAGTGGACGGTTCCTGGCCCCGGAGCGGATGAGCACCCGCCCGTCGGCCAGGGTGTGAAGTTCAGTGCTGCGCGGCACTTCCAGGGTGATCACCGTCCCGTGGTGAGTATCCATCTGCTTCCACTCGGTACGCACCGGCGGGCGGCATTGGCCCAGCGCTTGCATCAACGCACCCTCCACGTCCTCAGCCAACAGGTTGCCGTTGACCTCGCCATCCGCACTCACGCCGACCAGTACTGTGCCTCCATCACCGTTGGCGAAGGCGACCAGAACCTCGGCCAGGGAGTCGGCGTCCAAATCGGCCAGGAACTCGACTGTCTGTCCGGGACCTTTCTCCAGCAGGTGTGCAAACGTCATCTCATCCTTCCTCTCCCTCCAAGCGGGCCACCGAGGCCACACTGTCTCCCGCGCGTAGCTTCAGCGCCTTCACTTTTCGGCCTCGCGTGGCACGTCCCATCAGTGGGAACGATTTCACCGGCAAACGTAAAGCCGCACCCTCGGCGGAGATAAGCATGACCTCGTCGTCGGGCCGAACCACCCGTGCAGCAGCGATGGGCCCCGTCCGAGGCAGGTACTTGTCCGGCAGGGTGATCACCCCACCCGTGTGGCGGCCTTTAGCGGGATACTCGCTGAGTGGGGTGCGCTTGCCCCAACCCTGGGCGGTGACTATCAGCAATTCGCCCTCCGGATCAACCACCTCCATGCTGGCCACGAGATCGCCATCGCCGAGCTTGATGGCCCACACCCCCGCAGCGACACGTCCCTGGGGTCGCACCTTATCCTCGCTAAAGCGCAGCGCGCGGCCACGCTCGGTGACGATGATCACCTCCAGGTCTCCCCTGGTGAGCTGCACCCAGCCGAGTTCATCGTCTCCATCCAGGTTGATGGCGATCAGCCCGCTGGGCCGCACCGAGGCGAACTCGCTCAACGCCGTGCGCTTAATCCGCCCCCGGCGGGTAACCATGGTCAGATATTCCGCCTGCTCGAAATCGGGGACGGCCAGGGCAGCGGTCACGCGCTCGTCGGAGTCCATCGCCAGCAGAGTGGCCAGGGCGACGCCTTTGGCCTGACGGTTGGAATCCGGAATCTGGTACACCTTCTCCTGGTAGACCTTGCCGGCGTTGGTGAAGAAGAGGACGCTGTCCAGCGTGCCCGCCGTGAAGAGGTAAAGCACGGCGTCCTCCTCGCGGGTGGTCATCCCCGTCACCCCTCGTCCGGCGCGGTAAGCCCGCACCGGAGTGCGTTTGATGTATCCCCGCTGGGTGATGGAGATAAGCACTTGCTCCTCCGGGATGAGGTCTTCCTCTTCCAGTTCTTCCTCGGCCTCGACGGCGATGTGGGTGCGGCGCGGGTCGCCGAAGCGTTTTTTCAGATCCAGCAGATCGTTCTTGATCAGGGCCAGTATTTTTCGCGGGTGAGCCAGCAGGTCCTCCAGATAGGCGATGGTCTTGATCACCCCGGCGTACTCGTCTTCGATCTTCTTGCGCTCCAGCGCAGCCAGGCGACGCAATTGCATGTCCAGGATGGCCTGGGCCTGGAGATCGCTGAGCTTGAAACGTTTCCTCAGGCGGGTGTGGGCGGTCTCAGCGTCAGGGGAGCGGCGGATGGTCTCGATCACCGCGTCCAGGTTGTCCAGGGCGATACGCAGACCCTCCAGGATGTGAGCGCGATGCCGGGCGCGCTCCAGCTCGTAACGCGAACGGCGGGTGATGACCTCCTGGCGGTGCCGAACGTACAATTGCAGGGCGCGTTTGAGGGAGAGCACCCGTGGCGCACCGTCCACCAGGGCCAACAAGTTGACCCCGAAGGTGGTTTGCAGCGGGGTGTACTTGAGCAGTTGGTTGAGCACCTTGCGCGGCTGGGATCCGCGCTTGAGCTCGATGATTATGCTCATCCCCCGCCGGTCGGATTCGTCACGCAAATCAGCAATGGCATCCAGGCGGCCACTGCGCACCATGCCAGCGATGCGCTCGATGAGCGCCGATTTGTTCACCTGGTAGGGGAGTTGGGTGACGACAATGCGATGCCGATTGCCGCGCATCTCCTCGATGTGGGTCACAGCGCGGACAACCACCCGGCCCTTGCCGGTGGCGTAGGCCGCGCGGATGCCCTCCTGACCGAGGATGATCCCCCCGGTGGGAAAATCCGGGCCGGGCAGGTATTCCATCAGATCGTCCACTGTGATTTCGTCCACCTCGTCGTAGTGATCAATGAGGTAGATCAAGGTGTCGCACAACTCGTTCAGATTGTGAGGCGGGATATTAGTAGCCATGCCCACAGCGATGCCTGACGAGCCGTTGAGCAGAAGATTGGGCAACCTGGCGGGCAGTACCTCCGGCTCTTTCAGCGTACCGTCGAAGTTGTCAACGAACTCGACGGTGTCTTTATCAATGTCGAGGAGCATCTCCTCGGCGATGGCCGACAGGCGGGCTTCGGTGTAACGCATAGCGGCGGGGGCATCACCGTCCACGCTACCAAAGTTGCCCTGACCATCCACCAGCAGGTAACGCATGGAGAAGTCCTGAGCCATGCGGGCCATAGCATCGTACACGGCGGCGTCGCCGTGAGGGTGATACTTACCCAGCACCTCACCGACGATGCGTGCACTCTTTCTGTAGGACGTACCGGGGCGCAGACCCATGTCGTGCATGGCGTAGAGGATGCGCCGGTGTACGGGCTTGAGCCCGTCGCGCACGTCCGGCAGGGCGCGAGATACGATCACGCTCATAGCGTAATCCAGGTACGAGCTGCGCATTTCCCGTTCGATGTCTATCAGTTTGATTGTGCCAACGTCCATTCGTGTTATCTCTCCTCGGTTTCTCTTTTCGACTGTTTGATCTCTCCGTGATGGCTCTGCCGCTTCATGCTCCTCCTCTCCCGCATCCTGGCGTCCTATAAATAGATTGTAGGTTACTACTCAGACCAGCGGTTGAAACCGCGCCTGAGGAGCTAAAGCTGGCTGTCCACCTGCGTGGACAGGCGCGTCCACGCAGGTGGACGCTCGGCTGCAAGCCTTCTAGAGGCGATTTCAATCG
>JAGGZG010000064.1 GCA_021162125.1 Anaerolineae bacterium | reverse complement strand
GAGGCCCGGAGGTCCTTGCATCTCGTAGCCCGGACGTGGAACGTCCGGGCGGGTCTGAGCGACTTTCAGCTTAAAAACTCTGGCTCCAGAGCAAATACCAGGGGCATCGGCCTGCCATGAGCCTGGTCGCATGGCGTGGCGATAGACCCTGGGATCGTATTGGGCCGAGTAGCATTTAAGGTCTCGTTCGGACCCGGACTTTACTCAGTCCTCCTCTGCTGGCGGTACGACGGTCACTTCTACCGTCACGTATCCGTCGTTGTCAGTGATGATGTCATCGTTGATGCGCAGGTACAGCGGGCCGAAGGACTTGGTCTGGACTGTGGTTCCGCGCCCGACGTAGAAAGGCTTGCCCGTCTCACCGATGCGCCCGATCAGGCAGCCGCCGATTTTATTGGGCAATGGGTAATAGAGCGGTGCCGGGAACTTTACCGACGATCCCTGTGGCCCGTGATAACCTACCTCCGGTGAGTAGAGCCAACGTCCTTGCGCCCTGATGGTGAGCACATCGCCGGGGTGAAGGGTGAGTCCCACGCTTTGCCAGCCCCGGTAGGCGTAGATGCGCTGCTCACTGAGATCAGCCTGCTGGATGGGCCGCCAGTCAGCTCGCAGGGTCAGGCTGGTGAAGGCGCACAGCGCCAGCAGGGGCAGGACAATGAGCACCAAGCTGCGTTTCACAATCCACCTCCTCACCATCCCATGCTCTGCCGGACGAGCATCCGCCAATCCTCCGGCCAGAATACCCATCGCCCCCTCACCCGGCGAAAGTTACACTCCCAGCGGTTGCTAGTCCACGCGAAAGCCCAGTCCCCCTTGATCTCCAGTTTCTCAATAGCAGGCGATGGGCCGGTGTACAGCGGGAAGTCGGCTGTTGGTGTATGGCTATCGTAGCCCAGCACCTCGTTGTACAGCGCCGGGCTGTCCTGCCCGAGAGCCGCCACGTATGCCTGGAAAGTGTCTTCCACTGTGGTGTACTTCTCACAGTGGGCGGGGGTAAAGTAGGCCGCGTTCCAGTCTGGCTCGCACCCGGCATAAACGATGCTGCCGGCCATAATGGTCACCAGGAGGGCCAAACCACCTGCGATCAGGATAAGCCCTCGTCGGCGGTTCATTGCTCACCTCCTGTCTCCATTGTCTCACCTGTCTCACTGCGCAGGTCCACGATGGGAGTGGATTGCCCGCTGATGATCCATTTGCTATTGGCCTTGAGCTCCTGGGCGGTCAGATACTCCAGGTATTCGGCAGCAATGTCGGGGTGTCTGGCCAGCTCGGCCAGGAGCATCTGGATGGACATCTGCTGTGCCTCGGCGATTTTGGTGATCTGGTAGGCTTCGGCGTCGGCCCGTTTCTGGGCGGCATAGTATTCAGCGTCGGCGACGATCTTGGCCTGCTCAGCCTCGGCCTGGGCCTGCTCCTGGCGCTGCACGGCCACCATGCGATCCTTGATAGCCTGCACCACCTCCGCTGGCGGCGAGGCGCTTTGGATCTGCACGGTGATGAAGCGCACGCCGTATTGTTCCTCTTTAGTCTTGAGCGCGTCCATGATCTCCTGGTTCATTCCGGCGCGGTCGTGCATCACCTCGGTCATGTCCTTGGTGTTGACCACGTCGCGCAGCTTGCCCTGCACGAACTCGAAGACAATGCGCTCCGGGTCGTCTACCTCCAGGGCGAAGCGGCGTGGATCGATGACCACGTAAGTGTACTGCAAGGAAACGACCATCGTTACGTCGTCGGAGGTCATGGCCGGGATCTGATCCACGTATCCCAGCCGCTCGTTGACCCTCACCAGGATGACCGTGTCCCAGAAAGGAATCTGCACGTGCCAGCCGGGCTGATCCACGGCGATGAACTTCCCACCGCGCAGGTGCAGTCCGCGCTCGTAGGGGTGAATCTTGTAGATGGCTGCCCGGCCCACTAGCAGAACCGCGACGCAGACGATGAAGGCGGCGATAATCACCACCGCCAGCTTGAATAGGACATCGAGCGTTCCGCTTCGCCTGGCCTTTGAGCCTGGTGCCTGTACTGTGGTTTCCATGGTTACGCCTCCTTGAGTAAGATTGTACATAGAATATCTATGTACTTAAACAGAGTATATCACCTTTCAGTGAATCTGTCAAGTGCAAAATGGGCTGGGGCTGGGATTAGGGTAACGATTCTGCGCTACCCACAAGGTGTGGAGAGGGGAGGGAAAAGGAGGGGCACTCTTCGTGCTCTTCCTTGTGAGGGGTGATTTGACGAAAACGAGTTTTTATGCTATGATAGCGTCCGTTCGAATGGGGGCGTAGTGTAGCGGTTAACATGCCGGCCTGTCAAGCCGGAGATCGCGGGTTCAAATCCCGTCGCTCCCGTCTTGAGTAATTCTGCGCCACAGAGAGGCCCGTAGCCTCGTGCGCGGAGACTCGGTGGAGAGCCATCCCAACGCGCTTGCCGGCAGCGGGGATGGCTCTTTCTTGTCCCCGCTTATAATACAAGTCTCGATACGTTAAGGTGCGTCCAGCCGCTTAAAGGCACTTCCGGCTGTTTCCAATAACTAGTATACTACAAGTTGAGTAATCTGTCAAGACCCGGTTCCCGTTTCCGCCGGGTTTTTTTGTTATCCGCGCACCGCCGTCACCTCCACCAGACAGAACTCTGAGCCGATCACCTCATCTTTGCCCTCTCGTTCCACCGCCTCCTCCAGCGCGGCCAGCCCCTGCGCGTACACCTCGTCGGGCAGGATGGCCAGTTGCGGGCACCGCTCCCGTGCGCCTGCCATCCCCCGCGCTACCTCCAATGTCACCGCCTGGTAGAAGGTCCGCCGCTCCAGCCGCACACGGAACCCG
>JAGGZG010000404.1 GCA_021162125.1 Anaerolineae bacterium | reverse complement strand
CGTTGGTGTCCCGATGCTCAAGCATCGGGCTGAAAGGACAAAGCCCGCTGAAGCGGGCTCAGGGCGCTTTAGCGCCCTTCGTCCTCTTAGCCTGGACGTTCACGTCCAGGCCTTCCGGCGATAGCCCCACGAATCCGCGAAGAACCAACTTTATCGTAAGAACATTACAGCCCCGGAAATAATTAAGACCGCCCTATTGGGCGGTCTTGGTTGTCAGTAAGGTGAACGGTGACTACCTGCCCAATAGGTCAAGGCTCCTTAGCAATAAGGAGCAAGTTGGACAGCATAATCACCAAAGCGCGGAAGTTTGCCATTTGAGAAAACCCTGACGTCGCTAATATAACTCTCGCTAACACTGGCCGGATTATATATCAACTCGTCGAATTTGTCAAACTTCCGTGAGCGGATGTCGCTTTTACAAAGAGGACGGAAAATGCTATAATAGGGACAAATTATGGCCAGGGCAATTGCGCATATTGCCGTTCCACGCTATAATATGATTCGCAGTTGCGTCGGTGACTAGCCTTCAACAGGAAGACAACAATGGTAATGCCAGGCACTCAACAACTCGGAAAACAACGCGAACAAGACGAAGTCACCCTGAGCAAGGGCACGCTGCTACAAGGGCGCTACGAGATCATTCGCGTATTGGCCATCGGCGGCATGAGCATAGTGTATCAGGCTCGCGACCGCCGTTTCCCTAACGTGACCAAGTTGTGTGCGGTCAAAGAGATGGTCAACAGCGCCCCCGATCCTCACCTCCGCGAGTTGGCTGTTCAGAACTTCGAGCGCGAGGCGAACATTCTGGCCACCCTGAGCCACCCGGCCGTCCCCAAGATTTTCGATTATTTCAGTGAGGGTAATCGCAGCTACCTGATCATGGAGTTCATCGAAGGCCGGGACCTGGAAGCAGTGCTGAACCAGAACCTTGATTTCCTTTCTGAGAAAAAGGTCATCGAGTGGGCTGTTCAGATCTGTGATGTGCTGGACTACCTGCACAGTTACGATCCGCCGATTATCTATCGTGACATCAAACCCTCCAACATCATGCTGGACAAGCATGGCCGGGTGATGCTGGTGGACTTTGGGATCGCCAAGGTTTTTCAGACTGGTCAAAAAGGGACGATGATTGGCACCGAGGGATACTCGCCACCGGAGCAGTATCGGGGCGCGGCGGAACCCCGGGGTGATCTCTATGCCCTGGGCGCGACTATGCACCATTTGCTGACCAAGCGTGACCCTCGCCTGGAGCCCCCGTTCTCCTTTCACGAACGCCCCATCCGTTCTTTCAATCCCCAGGTGTCCGCTGGACTGGAAGCCATCGTCATGCGTGCGCTGGAATACGACGTGGAGAAGCGTTTCGCCTCGGCAAAGGAGATGAAGCAGGCACTCTTGCTCCTCTCCTCCGCGTCCCCCACGGCCCAGGACGCTGCTACAATGCCGGCAACCGTTGCCTTCGACGTGAGCGGTGGGGCCGGCGGGATACAGCCCCTCTGGACTTTCAAGTGCGAAGATGAAGTGCGTTCCTCGCCTGCCGTGGTGGACGGTGTGCTCTACGTTGGGTCCTATGACAACAACCTGTGGGCCTTGGACGCGCGGACGGGCGATTTCATCTGGAAGTATCCCACAGACGGGGGGATTGCTTCCTCGCCCTGTGTCTGGCGAGACCTGGTGATCGTTGGTTCAGAGGACCGGGTGTTGTATGCCGTCTTCGCCCATAATGGGCACCTCGCTTGGACTTGCCCTACTCAGGATCGCATTCGCTCCTCGCCACGGGTGGCGATGGAGCACGTCTTTTTCGGCTCTGACGACCGCCATCTGTATAACGTGAGCGCCCGGAGTGGGCGCGTGGTTTGGAAATTTGAGGCGGTAGGCCCTATCCGTTCTTCACCGATCATCGTTGAGGAGATTGTCTACGTCGGTTCACAGGATTATTACGTGTACGCCATCAACATTCAGGACGGTAGCGTTAAGTGGAAGTTCCGTACCAATCGCCCGGTGCTCTCCTCTCCCACTTTTTTCGAGGGACTGGTGCTCATTGGTTCTATGGATTGGAACTTATACGCACTGGATGCCAAGTCTGGCTGGGCGGTATGGCGCTGTCGTACTGGCGGCTACGTCATTTCCACGCCGGCGGTGGATTCGAGCCTGGGTATGGCTTTCGCCGGATCGGCCGACGGGAATATGTACGCCGTGGACCTGCGCACGGGTCGCGTGGTGTGGAAATATGCCACCGAAAATCAGGTAGGTTCTTCTCCGGCTCTGTTTGAGGGTGCTGTATACTTTGGTTCTGTGGATGGCTACGTCTATAGCCTGGACGCTCGTAGCGGCGAGTTGCGCTGGCGGTATAAGACCGAAGGGATAGTGATATCCTCACCCGCAGTCGTTGAGGGGGTTGTCTATATTGGCTCGACCGACCATCGGGTCTATGCCTTGCCCGCCTAGACAAGACGATGCTTCTCGGCCGTTGCTCTATGCGCGGACCACGTTGTTGGGCCGCAAGCATAGAATTGAAGTGACTACTCAGGCCAGCGGTTGAAACCGCGCCTGAGGAGCTAAAGCTGGCTGTCCACCTGCGTGGACAGGCGCGTCCACGCAGGTGGACGCTCGGCTGCAAGCCCTCTAGAGACGATTTCAATCGCTAACAGAAGTAGCCTGAGCAATTACCATTCCCTGTTTTAGGCACAAGCGAGCGGAGGCATCCTTCGACTACGCTCAGGATGTACTCTGAGCGGAACGAAGTGTAGTCGAAGATCACCGCGAGCATCCTTCGACTACGCCACGCTCCGCTCAGGATACTCGTTTCGGCTCCGCCTGAGAAGTGTACGGTAGTGAAACGAACCGTTCCAGGGTTCTTCGCGGATTCGTGGGGCTATCGCCGGAAGGCCTGGACGTAAACGTCCAGGCTAAGAGGACGAAGGGCGCTAAAGCGCCCTG
>JAGGZG010000118.1 GCA_021162125.1 Anaerolineae bacterium | reverse complement strand
GGATTGTAGCGTCGGGGCTTGCCCCCGACGCCTGCGTCGCCCGCAAGGGGCGACGCTACTCAGCCCTGAGCTTTAGCTCGGGGTGGCCGGGCTGTCTGCTCCCGACGTAAGCCTGAACTTGATGCGTATGGCGCAGCATGCTGCGCCCCTACAGGCCCCGAGGTAGCGGCGGCCGGCCGCTACGAGACAAACCTTATTCTGGGGGATGGGAGAGGTCTCCGAGACCAGAGCACAGCAGCAACTCGCCCCCAAACTGAAATGCGCTCTCCTTATGGGAACATTTCACTTCACAGGAGAAGTGTAGTATAATTAGAACCGTGCCGTTGCACTGCTTGCAACGGATGAAACACAGGAGGGATGATCCATGCAAAGAGTGGTTCAACTAGAAGTAAAGGACGGCGAGCTCTCCCTGAGCCGGGATATGTTACGCGAGGCCTCACTGGAGGATGCGGTTGCCGCAGTGGTGAGAGAGCATCTCATCCTCCTAAAGCCCCTTTCTTTATCGGCAAGAATGCGAGGCGTTGCCAAGAAGCGACTCTCGTATCGTGAGTTGGAGGAGTTATACGCGCAGAGGACAAATTGATGCCCCAACTCCATGAATATGATCTTGACGAACCGATCTTCATTGACGCCAACATCTTCCTGTTTCACGCTTTCGATGATCCCGACCACGGAGACGCTGCAACAGACTTTTTGACCACTATTGAGGAAGGCCGCGTTCGGGGGGTGACCTCTCCGCTGGTACTGGACGAGGTGTTCTTCAAAATCCTGGTCCAGGAGGCGGCCGCAGAGCTGGCAAAGCCAACGATCCGGAACATTCGCAAGGCGTTGGAAGACCCGGCCTTTGCCCAGAGAGTCAACGTGCCGGTCAGGAAGTACAAAGCCTATTTGGAGAGTCTGATCTTGCTCGGTTTGGACGTGCCGGAGATGACAGCCAGCATCATGTTTGCTGCAGCGGACATCGTCGCCGATACCGGATTGCTCATCACCGATGCGTCTCATGTGGCTCTGATGCGCGACAAAGGGATCACACACATAGCCAGCGACGACGATGACTTTGTCTCAATTCCTGATCTGACCCTCTGGAAACCTTGAGCTGCTCCTATCCCACTTTTCTCATGCTCAACCCGATCCGCCCGCGCTCTACATCCACACTGATCACCCGCACCTGTACCACGTCACCCACGGCCACCACTTCCAGCGGATTACGCACGTAGCGGTCGGCCATCTCGGAGATGTGCACCAGTCCGTCCCGTTTGACCCCTATGTCCACGAAAGCCCCGAAATCCACCACGTTGCGCACTGTTCCGGTGAGGATCATCCCCTCATGCAGGTCCTCGATGTGGAGCACGTCACTGCGCAGGAGGGGTGGTGGAAGCTCGTCACGGGGGTCGCGCCCCGGCTTGACCAGACTCTCGAAGATGTCTGTGAGCGTGGGCACACCCACCTCCAACACCTCGGCCAGTTCCTCGATTTTCTCCCCAGCCCGGAAACTCTGCACGCGCGCCGCCAGATCGGGCTCGTCACCACGCACACCTATCAGCGCGAACAGCCGCTCGACGGCGGGGTAGCTCTCCGGGTGTATGAAAGTGTTGTCCAGGGGATTGTCGCCACCGGGGATTTTCAGGAAGCCGGCAGCCTGCTCGAACGTCCGCGCTCCCAATCCTTTGACGGCTTTGAGTTCCTCGCGGTTACGGAAGGGACCGTGGGCGTCGCGGTGGGCCACGATGTTGGCCGCTACCCGCTTGTTGATGCCCGACACGTATTGGAGCAACGCCGGGCTGGCCGTGTTCAGATCCACCCCCACGTAGTTGACCACCGACTCCACCACCGCGTCCAGTGCCGCTGACAGCTTTTTCTGATCCACGTCGTGCTGGTACAGCCCCACGCCGATGCTTTTGGGATCAATTTTCACCAGCTCCGCCAGCGGGTCCTGCAAGCGACGGGCGATGCTCACCGCGCCACGCATCGAGACGTCCAGGTCGGGCAGTTCCGCGCGGGCCAGCTCGCTGGCGGAATATACCGACGCGCCGGCCTCGCTGACGATGGTGTACTGAAGCGCAGCTTCTCCTTTGGTGCCCTCTTGCTGTGGAGAGCTACGGGAAACGGCGGGGAACTCGGCAATCACTTCGGCCACCAGGTGCTCCGTCTCCCGGCTGGCCGTGCCGTTGCCGATGGCTATCACCTCTATCTTGTTCCTGACAATCAAGGTACTCAGGAGCTTTTTGGCTTCCGGCCATCGCTTCTGTGGCTCGTGGGGATAGATGGTCGCCGTATCGAGCACCTTGCCGGTGGCATCCACGCAGGCCACCTTGCACCCCGTGCGGAAACCGGGGTCAATGCCCATCACCCGCCGCCCACGCAGCGGTGGCTGGAGCAGGAGATGGCGCAGGTTGGTGGCGAAGACCTGGATGGCGTGATCGTCGGCCTCCGTGGTGGAAGTGCTGTGCAGATCGCGCTCTATAGCCGGGGCCAACAGGCGGGCGTAACCATCGGCGATGGCGGCGCGCATCTGGTCGGCAAAGAGCGAGTGGGGATTGAGGTAACTGGCCTCGACGTCGGCGATTAAGTCATCAACGGGAGACTCCAGCCGCACGCGCAGCACGCCCTCACGCTCGCCCCGGTTGATGGCCAGCAGGCGATGTGGTGGCACCTCCCGCAGCGGTTCGCGGTAGTCGTAGTACAGGCGGTAGACGCCACGCGGGTCGGCGGACTCGTCGGCCAGGGTGGTCACCAACAGCGCCCGCTGATAGGTCTCGTGGCGCACCATTTTACGCACAGCCGCGTCCTCGGCCACTACCTCGGCCACGATGTCGCGCGCGCCGGCATAAGCTTCCTCGACGGTGGGCACGTCATCGCTGAGAAACGGCGCTGCGTGTTCCTCCAACGTGCCGGTGGTCACTTCCTGGGCGAGGATTAGCTCGGCCAGCGGCTCCAGGCCGCGCTCCCGGGCCACGGTAGCCCGCGTGCGGCGCTTGGGCTTGTAGGGCAGGTACAAGTCCTCTACTTCCTGGAGAACCATCGCCGCACGGATGGCCGCCTCCAGCTCCGGGGTGAGCTTGCCCTGCTCCGCGATGCTCTTGAGCACGGTGGCCTTGCGCGCTTCCAGGTTGCGCAGGTAGGCCAGCCGGGACTCGATGGCCCTCACCTGAGTTTCGTCCAGGCTGCCGGTGACCTCTTTGCGGTAACGAGCGATGAAAGGCACGGTGTTCCCGTCGTCCAGCAGGGCGATGGTGGCGGTCACCTGCTGGGCCGCCAGGTTCAGTTCGCCAGCGATGGTCTTGATAATCACGTCCTCGTTAGCCATGCGTCTCCTTCCTACCCGTCCAGTCTGATCACAATCCGTGGTGAATGGCGGCCGTGGGTGTCCGCCCCGGTGCTGTAGATCGGAGAGTACTTTACTATACCTCGAAACAAAAAGCAAGTGCGAGGCATTGCGGTTAGACCTCTGAGGTCTCGAAGACCTTGGAGGTCTGAGTGAAAGCGGCGATCCGTTGTCGAATTAGGCAAAACGTGGTACACTATGGGCCTATACAAGGCTGTATCAAAATCTCTCAAGGAGGCGTATCAATGGCGAACTTTCCCCCTGAACCATTCCGCATCAAGGTCGTGGAGCCCATTAAGATGACCACCCGCGCGGAGCGCGAGCGGCTGCTGGCCGAGGCGGGCTACAACATCTTCCTGCTCAGGGCCGAGGACGTGTACATTGATTTACTCACCGACTCCGGTACAGCGGCGATGAGCGACAACCAGTGGGCCGGGCTGATGGTTGGCGATGAGTCCTATGCCGGCTGTCGCAATTTCTTCAGCCTGGAGGAGGCGGTGAAGGGTATCTTTGGCTTCAATTACTTTGTGCCCACGCACCAGGGTCGTGCTGCCGAGAACGTGCTCTTCTCCCTCGTCGCCCGGCCGGGAACGTCTATCCCCAGTAACATGCACTTCGATACTACGCGGGCTAACATTGAGGTACGCAGCGCACACGCGGTGGACCTGGTCATTGACGAGGGGCTGGATCCCACCAGCCGTCACCCGTTCAAGGGCAATCTGGACATCGAGAAACTGCGCCGTTTCATCGCCGACGTGGGTGCAGAGAATATCCCCCTGGGCATGCTGACCATCACCAACAACTCCGGCGGCGGGCAGCCGGTCTCGATGGAGAACATCCGCCAGACCAGCCAGGTATTGCACGAACACGGCATCCCCTTCTTCATTGACGCCTGTCGCTACGCGGAGAACGCCTATTTCATCAAACTGCGTGAGCCCGGCTACGCCGACAAGTCTCCGCTGGAGATCGCCCGCGAGATTTTCTCCTACGCCGACGGGTGCACGATGAGCGCCAAGAAGGACGCCCTGGTGAACATCGGCGGCTTCCTGGCCATGAACGACGAGCAACTCTACCAGCGGGCCTGTACCGAGCTCATCCTGCGCGAGGGTTTCCCTACCTACGGCGGCCTGGCCGGGCGCGACCTGGAGGCCGTGGCTCGTGGGTTATGGGAGGGTCTGGACGAGGACTACCTGGCCTATCGCATCGCCCACACGCAGTACCTGGGCGACCGGTTGGTCGAAGAAGGCATTCCCATCGTCGAACCGCCGGGCGGGCACGCCATCTACATTGACGCCAAACGTTTTCTGTCCCATTTGCCGCAGAGCCAGTATCCCGGTGCGGCCCTGGCCGCCGAACTGTACCTGGAGGGCGGCATCCGCGTGGTGGAGATTGGCAGCGTGATGTTCGCCCACAAGGACGAGACCACGGGCGAAATGGTCTACCCGGCGCTGGAACTGGTGCGCCTGGCCATCCCCCGCCGGGTGTACACCCAGAGCCACCTGGATTACGTAGTGGACACGGTCGTGGCCCTGCACCGCAAGCGGGAGTCCATCCGCGGGCTGCGCATCGTCTACGAAGCACCGTACTTGCGTCACTTCACGGCGCGCTTCGAACGAATATAGTAGGTCGGGTTGCCAACCCGACTTACGCTCAGGAGATGACAATATGCGCGTGACCTACGTTCGCTGGTCCATGTGTCTGATTGAGACGAACGGGCTGAACGTCCTGACCGATCCCGTGTTTCGGATTTTCGGCTGGCGGCAGACACCCGTGGAGTACACTGTAGATCGGCTTCCCCCGTTGGATCTGATCCTGGTCTCCCATCGTCACGTTGACCACTGGGATCGGTGGGCCATGTCCCATCTCAAGCGGGACATCCCGCTCCTGGTG
The DNA here is from genome assembly GCA_021162125.1 of Anaerolineae bacterium. Classification (GTDB taxonomy): domain Bacteria; phylum Chloroflexota; class Anaerolineae; order JACIWR01; family JACIWR01; genus JACIWR01. The sequence goes on along the minus strand of JAGGZG010000118.1, from coordinate 2,190 downwards.
CGTCCCCGGCGCATCGCCGCCGACGCCCGGCGGCTGGGGTTCACACGGGTGCAGGAACTGGCTCCCTGGGAACAGGCTGAGGTACAGGGATTGCGGGTGACGGCCACCCCTGCGCTGCATTTTGGTGACGAGGTGGGTTTCGTATTACACGGGGAGCGGACGGTCTACTTCGCGGGCGATACCTCGTTCGACACTGGGATTTTCGCGGCCATTGCTGAGCGATTTGCGCCGGACGTGGCGATTCTGCCTATTGGTGGGCTGGCCTTCTTCGGGCGTACTCGGCACATTGATCCCCCTCGGGCGGTGGAGGCGCTGCGTCTGCTGAAGTCACAGGTGGTCATCGGCACGCATTGGGGCTGTGCGCCGAACTGGCCGCCGTTGGTGGAGATGCCGGGCACTCCGCAGGCCGTGGCCGAATTGCTGGCCCAGGCGGGATTGCCTACCCAGGTGCGGGGCATGCGCCCGCTGGATACCGTCGAGCTTTGAATGCAGATAGGAGACTGACAAACGAGAGGGCGGGAACTATGTCCCGCTCTCTCGTTTCGTTTACGTCATTTCGTCGTCGGGAGAACCGTGAGAGTCGTGCTCTCCCTGTTCGTCATGTTTGTGTGGAGACCCCACATCGCAGCTCGACGACATTCAGGTGGGGACTCCCATTCGAGGCAGGATAAAACGCATGGCGATGAACCATACGACCAGGAACGCTATAGGTAGCAACGAACTCCAGTCAACGTTCGACAAATCCATGTAAGACGGGCCCTTTCCGCGAGACTACTACCCAACTCCTGGTCACCTGACAGTTTGCCTCAACTGGTTCCGAAGAAAGGGAAAGAGATTGACGGCATGGGCGCTGGCTGGTAGGAAAAGCGTTCCAGCCTGTTCCACACACTCCACCCAGTTTGCAACCACGCAAATTCCAGTACAAAGTACCAGGTAGCGAGGTATAATCAGTACTTGGGAAAAGTGAGGAGCAGGCGTGCTCTAACGCCGCTCCCGGTCCGCGCTAGAGAGCGCGGGCTCCTCAAATTCTCAGCTACTGATAATGCTTTAACTGGTCACCTGACAGTATCAGTGGGTGAAGTATTACAGCTCGTCCCGTTTTTGTGAGTGGTGTGGAAGCTGACCGCTCCCTCGTTCAAATTCCTCAGGTACTGCCCGTGCTGCACGATGGGGCAGGGGCGGTAGGTCTCAGGCCACTACCTCTGCTGTTGAACCCCCTCATGCCGAAAACCGAAAACGCCTTCTGCACACGGGTGCTATGGCAGTGTGGACACTCCACGGCGTCCTGATTGTTGCTGGAACGCAGAAACTTCTCGAATTGCTGACCACAGTCCTGACAGTGATATTCATAGATTGGCATGTTACTTGCCCTCCTTCGATTCTAGTTCAGTGACGATCTCTCGCACTCGCTGGCGGTTAACCGGCCCGATTTGGTGGTACACAATCTGCCCTTGACCGTCAGAGAGCAGGAATGTGGGTATGCCACGCACCCCGTAATCGCGGGCCGCCCGCCGCCCGATTGCACTCGCGACGTCCAGGCGAATGACCCGTGCTCGTCCAGTCAACTCTCGCTCTAACCCATCCACGATGGGTTTGGTCAACAGGCACGTGCTTCAGGTGTTGGCGTAGAATTCAACCAGTACGGGCTGCCCGCTGCTCAGCGTGGCCTGCAGCGCTTGCTCCGATTCAATGGGCGTCGCTGGCGTTCGCAATGTGAGAAAACCCGCAGCCAGCAGGCCGAGAAAAGCTATCAGTAGCCAGTTCTCGCGGATTAAATTCAGTAACCGGTCGGCGAGTTGCTTCATTAGGTGTTTGATACCCTATGGGGGTACGCACAAGTATACCACACCGGGTTCCATTTGTCAAATCGAGAAACGCCGTGGGCGCATTTCCTATTGGTTCAAATGACCCACCGTGGTAGAATGTGGTAGAATGTGGTAGAATGATTGTAGAAACCACGGAGGTCACAAATGGAACAGAGTGTCATAGCACGTTTACAAGCGAAATCACCTGAAGAGGCCATCATCGAACAGATCAGCCGCGACTTTCACTTAGCCCCCTTTATGGCCAGGGCGCAGTTCGAGCAAGTGAGGCGGTATTTTGAACAATACTTCGAGCTTGGGCGGGACGTGGGCCAGATAACGTTTCTCGCTCTCAGTGGGGATAATCCCCCTGGCCGTCCCATCGCGG
>JAGGZG010000291.1 GCA_021162125.1 Anaerolineae bacterium | reverse complement strand
GCCCCTTGGCCTTGGTCTCGTAGATGCGGGCCAGCAAATCATCCCTGAACTGTTCAGCCGCCCGGTCGTGCAGCGCCGTCTGGATGCTGGCCACCAGGTATTCCTCTATCTGCAAGATCGGTATGCGAACAACCTCTGCCATTCACTCTCCCTTCTGATGTGTGGTTCGCAAAACGTGAAACGAGGCTCTCACGTTTCACGTTTCAGTGAACTACTCTCGCCCACCACCCGCCGGATGGTGGTGAGCAGTTCACCTATAGCCAGCGGCTTAACCAGGAACTGCACTGCGCCCATGCCCAACACCCGCTCGCGCTTATCCTCTTCGTCGCCAGTGCCGGTCATAACGATGACCGGAATGTGGCGGGTGGCCTCGTCGCGCTTCAACCGTTCCAGGACCTCGTACCCGTCCATACCGGGCATCTTCAAGTCGAGGAGAATGAGGCCCGGCTGCTCTTCCTTCGCACAGCTTAACGTTTGCCGCCCATCGTACACCACCAGTGGGGTGAAGCCGCTGCGGCTCAGAGCTTCTTTCAGGAACCCGACTGTGTCCCGGTCGTCGTCCACGATGAGCACCCGATCCCGCTTGGTAAGGATGCTCTCGATGGTGGTCAGCAGTCGCTCCTCGTCAATGGGCTTGCCCAAATAATCCGCCGCCCCTCGCCGGAACCCCTCCCGTTGTTCCTCCAGGATAGACACGATGACCACCGGGATGTTGGCCGTCTCCTTGCTCGTCTTGAGTTGCTCCAGGAGGGCCAGCCCGTCCATGTCTGGCAGGCGCAGATCCAAAGTGATCAGGTCGGGACGCTTCTCCTGTATGCCAGCGAACACCTCTTGCCCTCTGGCCACGGATACAGCCTCGTACCCGCGCAGTTGCAACTGGCGGACGATCAACTCGGCAATGTCGGGGTCATCCTCCACCACCATTACCCGCTTGTTCGGTTGCCGGTAGCTGATGATGGACGGGCTACGTACGACGGTCTGTTCCGTCACCCCTTCCCCGGCCACCGGCAGGGTAAAGCTGAAAGTGCTGCCCTTTCCTAGTTCGCTTTCCACCCATATCCGTCCGCCGTGCAACTCGACGAGAGATTTGACGATAGGCAATCCCAGGCCCGTGCCGTCAGTCTCGTGCACCAGGGGATGGTCCGCGCGGAAGAAACGCTCGAAAATCTTCTGCTGATCTTCGGTTGCGATGCCAATGCCGGTATCTGCAACGTCCACCTGGACGAAGCCGTCGGTGAAGCGCACTGTAACGGTGATCTGCCCACCACTGGGCGTGTATTGGCAGGCATTGGCCACCAGGTTGGTGAGTATCTGGGTCACCCGGTCGTGGTCGCCGCGCACGGGGGGCAGGTCAGCCGGCACGTTGGCCACGAGTTGCAAGTCCTTCTCCTCGGCCTGAGCGCGCATGGCCAGCAGGAGCTCGTTGATGATCTGTCCCATAGATAGAGGCTTAAAGTCAAATCTCATTCGCCCGGTCTCGATGCGGGAGATGTCCAGCAGATCGTGAACCAGCATGGTCAAGCGATCCACGTTGGATTTAATAATGCCCAGGAAACGCCGCTGATCCTCGTTTACCTCGCCAGCCGCGCCCAGATATAGCAAGTCGGTGTAACCTTTGATGGAAGTCATCGGCGTGCGCAGCTCGTGCGAGACGGTGGACACGAACTCGGACTTGGCCCGCTCGGCCTCCACCTCTTTGGTGATGTCCCGGAAGACTGACACCGTTCCCAGGAAGCCGTCTTGCATGAGCACCGGAGCGATCCGCACACTGACCACGCGGCCCTCAATTTCCAGCCGCCGCTCGAGGAAAGCGCCTTTCTCCCACGAGGTGACACTCGACGTCCATTCCGTCACCGTCTCCACCCAGTCCAGCCCCTCACGACCGTAGAGACCGGACAGTTCCGTCATCGGCCGGCCCAGAATCCACTCTCGAGACGCGCCCAGGATGCGCTCGGCTGCCGCATTGAAGAGAATTACCTGACCGTCGGCATCCGTGACCATGACGCCGTCGGAGATACCCTCCAGAATAGCCTGGCTCTTGGCGTACTCCTCCTGTTGGGCGAGGAGCATGTTGCCCAGTCGCTCGGCCGATTCACGGATCAGCCAGTATAGTTCGGCGTTGTTAATCGCAGCCGCTACCTGGCTGGCCGCAGCGGAGACCAGCCGGAAATGCGCCTCTGTGAAGAATCCTACCTGAGGATGAAAAAGGAGCAGCACTCCCAGCACGTCCTCGCCGGTGGTCAATGGCACAGCCAGGGCCGAGCGCCGTTCCGCCGTTGAATCGTTCTCGTCCGGCACCCAATGCGGATCATTGCTCAGGTCAGCGACGATGGTCGCTTCGCCGGTTGCCCACACCCACCCGGCCAGACCGACGCCCCGCCTGTATTTGGTGCGCACCCCGCCTCGCGGCAGATAATTTCGCCGACCGAGTGCCGCCCTGTAGACCAGATACTCCGATTCACGATCCACCAGCAACAGGCTGGCCTGCTTGACACCCACAGCCTGGGCCACCAGGGTCAGCGTGCGACTCAGTACCCGGTCCAGGTCCAGGCTGGCAGATAGCTCACGGGCGATGCGATACAGGGCATCCAGTCGGTCGCGCTCCAGTGTAAGCTCGACGTTGGCGCGAGCCAGCTCCTCCGTGCGCTCCTCGACCATTTGCTCCAGGTTGCGACTGAGGCTGCGGATTTCCTCGAAAAGTTGGGCGTTCTCGATAGCGATGGCCGCCTGATCCGCCAGTGTGGAGAGGATAGAACGATCCGTGGCGTTGAAGGTGTTTTTCTGCTCGTCATCCACGGCGAGCACGCCGATCACCCGTCCGCCGATGGCCAGCGGGACGAGAAGCAAGGAGCCGATGGTATCCGGGCCGGGCACAAAACGCGGGTCCGCCGCCGCATCTGCCAGGAGCAGCGAACGCCCGGTAGCGCCTACCTCGCCAACCAGACCCTCACCCGGGGCAAAGTGCGGCGATTGAATCCGTTCCAGCTCGTGGCCGTAGGTGGCCCGAGGGTGGAAGCGGCCATCGGCTTCATCCAGCAGGAATATCGTGCTGGACCGGCACCCCAGAAGCTGGGCACTGGCCTCCACCACCGTGGAGAGAAGGGTGTCCAGATCCAGCTTGGCACTGAGGGAACGGCTGAGTTCGTTGAACAGAGACAGAGCATCAATTCGGCGTTGCAGATCCCCGTATAGCCAGGCATTTTCGACGGCCACGGCTGCCAGATTGGCAAACACCTCCAGGGCTTCGACGACGGGCCGGGTGGGAGCACGGCCATCGCGGGGCACGTCCACGGAGATTAACCCCAACATACGGCCGTCGGTGCCGCGCAGGGGCACGAGCAGCATGTCCTCGGCGTGCCAGTAGCCATCACCACGATTCGTCGTGTCCCGGAGGGGCGTGAAGGTGTCCCATTCTTTGGTCAATTCTTTGTGCTGGTGCGGGATGTAATAGGAGTGGCTGATGCGGAACTCCTCGCGCAGCCCTTCCTGGATCGTGGATAGCTGTTGTGTTCTCTGCTTCAACTCATTAAAAACGGAGAGAGGCAAACCGGCGGCGGCCACCCGACGTAGGGTCGAGGAATTCCGGTCCACGATGCTGAGCAGCACCACGTTGAATCCCACCGCTTCCTGAATGGCGTATACCAGGTCCTCCAGCACCTTTTCCAGCGGGCGGTCGGTGTGCAAAGCGTTGCTGATGGCGGCCAGGTTAGCGAGCTGCTCAGCACGCAGGGAGAGCTGGTTGCGCTGCTGCACCAATTCCTCGTAGGCACGAGCGTTGCGGATGGCCATGGCCGCCTGGTGGGATAATGCCTGCACAAATTCCAGGTGCTCTGGAGTAAAGTGACTTTCCTGAACGCTGTACAGGTTGATCAAGCCGGCGACCATACCTTCGTAGAAAATGGGCACCACCAGCGCCGAGCGCGTATCCGCTTTGACACACACAGACCGAGGCCTCCGGGAAGTAACATCCGGCACCAGACATGGCTCACCGCTGGTCAGCACCCGCCCGAAAACGCTATCCGGCGGGGGCTCTGCCAGCACCGCCTGGACGTGGGCTTTTTCCTCGCCGGAGTATCCCTTCGCCACCCGCAACTCCAGGCGCTCAGTATCGTGGCCGATCAGCACAACGTTGCCGTGAGTGGCCCCTGTGGCGCGAATGGCCTGCTCCAACAGCATATTCAGGATGTAGCCCAGGTCCAATGTGGCCGTCAGCTCCCGGCTAATGCGCTGCAGGGCAGTAAGCTGCTCCACACGTGCCTTCAACTTCTCGTCGGTGAGACTGTAGAGACGGGCGTTCTCCAGGGCGATGGCGGCCTGTCCGGCGACGAGCTGCAACGTGGCCAGATCATCCTCGGTGTACGTTCCCACCTGATCGCTGCCCAGTTCCAACGTGCCGACCAGCTCCTCTCCGATCAGCAGGGGCACTCCCACGTAGGAAAGCAGCGGCCTATCCGCACGTTCGACCTTGGGGCGCACGTCCTGGCGAGCGCGGGTATCGGGAATAAGCAGGGGCTGGCGATGGCGAGCGATCCAGCCGGTGTAGCCCTCGTCCAGGCGGTATATCCCGCCGGCCAGGGCCGTGAGGGATGAATCGCCCCCCTCTCCGCGGGCGACCATGACCTCCCGCGCGGGGTCCCACAGGCAAATTTCGGCCACGGTGTAATCCACGACCCGCCGGGTGCAGGCCAGGATGGCATCGAGAGTGGTCTTCAGGTCCAGGCTGGCGCTGATGGTGCGGCTGATCTCGTTGATCAGCGCCATCTCCTGCGCCCGGCGCTGCTCCTCCTCGAACAGGCGGGCGTTCTCAATGGCGATCGCCGCGTGCTCCGAGAGATGTCTGACGAAACGCAGGTCATCCCAGTCGAAAGCATCGGGTGTGGGGCTTTCCAAACTGAGTACGCCGATCACCCGCTCTTCACGCAGAATGGGCACCGTCATCTGGGAACGAGTCTCTGGGAGAGCAGCCACGTAATCCGGGTCTCGAGTCACATCCGGGACCAGGGCCGGCCGGCCGGTGCGTGCCACGCGCCCGATAACCCCCGTGTCCATGCTCCACTTTGGCGGCAGACGGGTTCCATCGTAACCCCGCTGCGCCAGCAGTTCCATTTCCTGGTCCTGGCTTGCCGTCTCGCACAAGCCAATCAATCCCGCCTTCGCACCTGTAGCACCGATGGCCCGGTCCAGCACCAAGTCAATTACCCGTTGCAAATCCAGCATGGCGGATAGCTCGCGGTCAATTTCCTCGATGGCCGACAGCTCCTCCACCCGCTGACTGAGAGCTTCGTCGGTCATGGTGTACAGGCGGGCATTCTCGATAGCGATTTCACTTTTGTCGGCAATAGCCTCCAACAAGCGCAAGTCCTCTACCGTGAATGCACCGCTCGCCTTGTCGAAGAGACAAATCAAGCCGAAAGGGGTGTGCCCTCGTCGCAGAGGAGTGGCGATTAATGAAGCGGGCGGCGCGCCCAGGGTCTCTGCCCACCATTCGTAGCGCTGATCAGAACGGAGGTTGTTACTCAGGAAAGAAGTGTTACGCGCCAGCAGCCACTGGCCCAGCCGTGTCCCATCCTCCGTGGTCTGATTGAGCATCGCCACCTGCATCGGGTTTAATCCGTGGTTGACCGCGATCTCCAGCTTCCCATCGCGCTGGCGGCACAGAAGTATCTCCCCCCGCTGGGTGTGCAGAATCTCCCGCGCCTGAGTGAGCACCACGTCCAGCAACTCCTCCAGACGCAACTCCCGGCTGAATAGCTCACTCAAGTGGTCCAGCGTGCGGTACAGTTCCTTCTGCCGCCGTTGGGGGCCGGCTATCACTCCCACGGCGTAAGCGACGAGGTTAAGGATCACAATGGCGACCAGAAGCTCTACCGTGCTCGCCGAAAGGCCCGTAGAGGCAACGTGCTGTGCTAACAGGGGGAGCAGCAGACCGGTGCTCGCCAGGGATACGGACAGACCAGCTCCCAGGCCCACACGGAACGCTGCCAGAATGACAGGCACCAGATATAAGTAGCGAAAGATAGCGGCGTAGACTGAGGACTCAGCCTCACTTACGTACACTCCAATCGTAATCAGGAGGATGGTCAATCCCATCCCCCCCGCTACAATCCAGTTGAACTCGCGCTGTCTTTTGGGAAAAAACTTCCTGCCCATTCACACCATTCCCAGATGCAGCCATTTCCCCCCACTGGCTATAAAAGAATTGTGACCATGCTGAAAACCACGTTGTTTACGAAACCAGGCACGATGCTTCGCGAGCGGCTGAACAGGGCAGCGCTCACCATGCCCATTGCGAAAGTGTAGAACAGTGTACCCAGAGAGAGGAGCAAATTCGCGCTCCATCCGGCCTTGACCATGAGAGCCGCTACATTCAGCAGCGAGGTGACAATGGCCGACAGCCAAAGATTCCGCCCCATGACCCGGTAAAGGAAGTTAAAAGCTACCCCTCTGAAGAATAACTCCTCGGTAATGGACTGCACTCCGACCTCGTAGCACAGACTCCACAGAACGTAGGGGCAGGGCCTGAGTGACAGGGACATCCCGGCCGCTGTCGTCGCCGTAAACAGCAGATGCCCGCCCAGGATCAGGCCGGTGAGCAGCCCGACCACGGCCCACGCCCCCCAACGTGCTCCGGTCAGCCCAATCGTTCGCATCTCGTCGGGGAAACGACGCATTAACCAAATAAGGACGCCCCAATACAAGAGCATCACCACCCCGGCGTAAAGTATAGGGCTCTGGGCCCGTGGACTGTCCACCGGGAGCACGGACAGGCCGCTTTTGGTCAGCCAGTCGGTCACGGCCATGAGCGCCAGACCTATGGCATACACTCCGGCAGCGATGGCCCACACCTTAGCGCGGTGGTGGAGCGCATACCCAACGGCCACGGCCCCGTACAGACAAAGAGACACAGCTTCCACCGTGAAGGACGCCCAGGCTACAGACAGGGGAAGCCGGTCGAACACCGCCACCAACCCCGTGGAGACGACCACGATTGCCAGGATCGCCACGCCCGCGTACACTCGCTCACGGTACATCCGGTGCGTAATCTGTGACCACTCCTCGCTCACATGAAAAGCTTGGACAGACATTCTTGCCCTCGGTTAAGATACGCAACCCCACCTGCTTAGCGGTTGGCGGTCTGCTGGCGGGCGGCCTGCCGGCGGGCCTCAGAGGCGATCTCCGTGATCTCACGGATGTCGGCGAACATGGTGTCGTCGGACACCAGACCAATGGAGAGCGTCATCAACGGCACCCGTTGCTCCTGGCCCGTGGCATCGGTTACCTTCATGTAGCCGGCCTCACGGTCACGGAAGGAGTAGAATGTTCCCACCCCTTCGTTAAAACGCTCCACGATTTTGTCGCGCAGCCGCTCCGGTTCGGTGGACTCAGTGATCACGATGAAGTCGTCACCGCCCACGTGGCCGATGAAATCGTTAGTCGTGCCCGCCTCATCCACTGCCTCACCGAGTACCAGGCCGGTGAAACGCAGAACGTCGTTGCCAGCCACGAACCCATAGGCTTCGTTGAAGGGCTCGAGATCGTTGATCCCGATGTACAGAATAGTCCATCCCTTCTTGCGCATCAGTGACTTGAGCTGCTCTTCGATGAGCTTGCCGCTAGGCAAGCCCGTCGTCGGGCTGGTCATGCTCTCGTAGGTGGCGCGGCGGAGGGCGTTTTGCACCCTCAGTTTCAGCTCTTCGATGTCAAAAGGCTTGGTGATGTAATCGTCCGCACCCAGTTCCAGCCCGGTGATTTTGTCACTGCGCTCGTCACGCTGGGTCAGGAAAATAATGGGAATGTGGCTGGTGCGCAGGTTGTTCCGCAATTGGCGACAGACCTCGTAGCCATCAATGTCAGGGAGCTGGATATCCAGCACCACGATGTTGGGCAACTTGCGCCGACATAGCTCCAGGGCATCGCCCCCTCGGGGGGCAACGATGACATCGTACCCCTGGGAATCGAAATAGATGCGCAGCATGTTGGAGATGTCGAAATCGTCCTCTACTACCAGGATTCGGCCATTGCTCATCGTCCCCTCCTCCATGACGAAGGTCGGCGGTCAATCTTTCGGGCCAGCACCATCCAGGCCCATCCGACCGTCACACTTGCTCCCCCCCTCGCTTGCGGCGAGCGTTTTCCTTGATCCGTTCGATGTACTCATCCGTCACTGCCCGCTCGAAACTGCGAAATCCTCCCAATCGAAAGCCGTGTTTTTCGGCCAGGCGCGCGATTTCCATCACCTGTTCGACGGTGATGTTCCGCCCCAGGGTGTAGCTCTCGTAACGTCCTTCCAAAGCCAAAGTCATAGTTTCCGCCATGCAGGCGTACGCCATCCGCGGCGGAAAACCGAAATCGAAGCCAAAATCCACATCGCCGGGCACCTCCACCATCCCCCCTTCGATGACCAGCACGTCATCCCGCTCCTCCACCACCTGCCGCGAAACGTCCCGGGGACGCGAAACGTCGCACACTACTGCTCCTTTCTTCAGGTAGTGCGCGTCAATAATGGTACCCACAGCACTGGTCACGGTGAGCACCAGGTCCGCCTGGCGAATGGCGGCTATGTCCGTCGTCGTCTCCACCTGCGCATCGCCTCTCTGCCGGACCAGCCTGGCCACCTCTTCCAGGGCAACCTTGCGGCGGCCAACCAGGATGAGCCGCGACACGTCCGCAGCCAGTAATTGGGCACACACCCGGCCGATAGCCCCCGTCGCCCCCACCACCGCAGTGGTCGCCTGTGGCAAGGAGATGTCCATCCGCCGCGCGGCCTCACGGATGGCCTGTACAGCCACGGCCACGGTGTAGCTGTCACCGCTGGTCACCGGGATGTTGAGCCGGCTGGCTACGGTCAGCCCCGCATCGCCCACTACCGAGGTGAACGCGCCCAGACCCAACAGCCGGGCCCCCAGTTTCTCGGCCATGCGGCCTGTCTGGACGATCTTATTGTAAACAACGGGGGTGGGGAGTGCCATCATCCGTGCTGGCGTCAGGGGACAGGCGATAAACCAGCCCTCTATCTCCTTGCCCGTTGCCGCCGAACGTATTCCGGTGATGTGAGAAATGTAGACCGGGGGGAAAAAGCGGCAGAGGAAATTAATTGCGCTCACCGGGAGGAAGCGACCCAGAAGAGGGAATTTCCGCTCAACGTCTCGTTTGGGATCAATGGGATGTATGATGAACGCAAAGTTGTCCATGTTGCACTCCAGGGACTCACCCCTAGACTACACTTCCTCCCGCTAATTTATGCAGCGAACACGTCAATCTCTGGGATACAAGCGGGGATGACGACGTCCATTGGACAGGTGGTGCTGATCCCCCTCCTCGTAGCTGATGTTTTTGGTGATGACCGACCGCTCCTCCGAGCGAACCAGAACGGTGTCGGATTCCACCATACGCGCTGGGTAGAACGTCAAGTCAGAGCCGATGCGGCAGTTGTGGCCTATGCAACTGCCAATCACGGTCAGGCCCACATCCTCCAGAACACCATCGCGCATCGTGCGAATAGACGGACGGGGGACCAGGTAGAAATCGGTGAACGTCGTGCCCGCGCCCACGAAGGAGTTGCGCCCCACGACGCAGCATTGCAGACAGGCATTCTGAGCCACGATGCAATCCTCCATCAGCGTCGTCAGGAAGAGCGCGGCGCGAAAGGGAAGAAAGCAACGGTCACAGACTACGCTGAGCATAACCTGGCAGCCCTGGGCGATGTTGACGTTATTGCCGATGATGCTGTTGGTGACGACCGCGCCGGGGCCGATGATCACGTTATCGCCGATGATGGTGGGCCCCTGGATTATGGCCGTGGGATCAATTTGGGTATTGCGCCCCACTTGAACCATCGCCGAGCTGGAGAGCACTTGCTGGCGTTCCAGCAGCGCACGGCCCAACACCTTCAGACGCTTGCCCAGGCTCTCTATCTCACTTTCGACCCGCGCACCGTGGGCCCAGATGCCAAAGGCCGAATTGGCCATGAAGATGTGCACCCAGTGCTCAATGGAGAGAAAAGCCCGCAGGGGAACGAAGAACACCATCTCCCCCTTTTCCGAGGCCATGTAGGTGGGCACGTGATAGTACCCGATCTCCCGGGCCAGGGTGTCCACGACGAGTGGCTGTGGTTCCTCCCACACCCCACGGGGCAGGTACCACATGTCCGCCACGTACAGGTCATTCAAGGGTTGAATTCCATCTTGAAGGGGGAGAGCGTGATTAACAATGGCCCGATCCGTAGGGGAGAAGGCCACCCGGCACGCACGTCCCCCTGCCTGAGCCTCCCGGATAAACGCCTCGAAAAAGAACTTGTCGAAGAAGAGGTTGTCGCGGTAAACCAGAGTCTCCATACCCTCTTCCCACTCGATCTCTTCCAGGCCGTTTACCTCTCGCTCCTCCGTACAATATCGGGCCAGTACATCTCGCTGGAACAGCCAGAGCGGCTTGTTCAAAACCCGCAGGTCTCGCGCCGGTTCGTTAAACGGAGCGATCTTCCTGGTGTCTCGGATGATTATTTTACGCATCGTTGGTCCTCAGCACCTAATGCCCCCGCTGAACACCCCCCCTCGTAAACATCTCTCCCGCGTCAACCTAACGGCCGCTTGCCGATGATAAACGTGCAGGTGTACCGCCCAGCCAATGCCTGAGCGTGCACCACCCCTTCTGCATCCACTTTGCCACTGACCAGCACTATGTCATCAACACGCACATCGGCCACCGACGGCTTAACGACCCCCCGCACGGCAAGCCGGGTGTCGTCCTTCACCCACACCTGGCGCTTAGAGCCATTCGTCATCACGATGAGCTTCGCTCCATCCACGGCCACCACCCGACCGTTGAACACCGGGCCGGTGAAGATATCCCAGGAGAGTTCGGCGGCACAAGATACTTCCTCGATGTGAAACACCTTGCCCCCGCTGATCCAGTGCACCGTCTCCTGAAGCAGTCCCACGGCTGCGTGACAGGTGGGCCCGGCAGCGTGCCGTCCCCAGCACACCGGGCAGCGATCAATCACGTAGACGAAATGGTCAGCTTCCTCCTCCAGGGTGACGCGCTGGTCGGTGAATTTATTGAAAGTGTCGGCCATGGCGTTGAGGCCCACTTTGAGCTTCATCCCCAGGGGCAACAGTCGAAAGGCTAGGTCAGCCATGCCCAGCAGGGAGCCAAAATCCTTGAGTGCATACTTGAAGCCCGCCCGTCCGGCGCGTATGGCCAGTCCCCGCCCCCCTCGCGGGCCGTACATGTCCTCCAACGCCTTATTGATCCCGCTCATCTCCTCAAAACTGAATCCCAGGTCAAGGTTGTTGGGTGGATAGTGATTGACCAGGTGTCTCAATTTGGCCAGGTTCAGAACTGCGCTTACCCCGTTCTTGCCCATCACATCTTCCAGAGCCAGGAGGAACATCCGCCCCATTTTATTGGGCCAAAAATACTGCGCAAAGACGTCGGACTGTGAGTGATGTTCGGTCATCTGAATCCCCCTCTAGGCCCAGGCCTTGCCTGATCCAAAAAGCCCAACAACGTCTCGTAAAATAACTCCGGCTCGTCCAGCATCGGAAAATGGCGGGAATGTTCCATCATTCTCACCTGGGCAACTCGCACCCCTCGGGCCAGGACTTGGGCCTGGGAGGGGTTTACTATGTTATCGTGGCGGCCAAAGATGCCCAGGGTTGGCACACGGATCTCGCCCAGACGGGGCCGCAGGTCGGTCTTGCGCAGCGACTCAATACTGCGGAAGAATGGCTCCATAGCCGTGCGCGAGAGGTCACGCTCGATCATCCGCCGAACTTCTGGCGAATCCCCCGCCAAGACCATCCACACCACGAAGCGCAATATAATGGGGATGCGCCACACCAGCCAGGCCAGAGTCGGGTTGCCGGCCAGAATGAGCCAGAAATTGAGGGACATGCCGTTGATAGGCGACCCTACTACGGCGACCTGCTCCACCCGGGCAGGATGGTCCAAAGTCAGACTGAGGGCCACCGTCCCACCCATGGAGTGCCCGATCACCGGTGCACGGGCGATACCCATAATTTCCATGAACTGATCCACCATCTGCACGTAGGAAGAAATTCTGAAGGGAGGAGTTTTCTGCTTAATAGACTCGCCAAACCCCCAGAAGTCGAGTGCGTAAATTTTGTACCGTCGCGAGTCCGATAGAGTGAGCATCGTCTCGCGCCACACATTCCAGGAGTTGATCCAGCCATGTAACAGAAGGACGGGTTTCCCGCGCCCGTCCACCTCGTAGTGGACAACTCCCTCGTCGGTGACAATGGAACTCAAGGTATCCTCCGGTACTACTCAGCCAGGCAACCGAGCACTCAGAGCCGCTCGAGCATTGTTTCCCTGGAGCTTATCCGAAAAGTCAGGCGTTGGTATGATTGCATCCTGCCTCTTGCATCAGGTCTGCTCCTCCGCGTCCATCTCCTCCAGGATGGAAAACAGGAGCTCCAACAACACGGACTTCACGCTTTCCCTATCTCGCGCCACGCAGGGCACTACTTTCACCCGGGGATCAATCTTCAGGGCGATACGCAGGTCTTCCGGCTCCCAGGCATCGGCCAGGTCCTGCTTGTTGGCCGCCACTACGTAAGGGGTTGGTGCATATCCCCGGAATATCTCCAGAATGCGCCGAGCCTCGCGGAAAGTCTCTGGCCGAGCGCTGTCAATGAGGACGATGAAACCAAGCATCCCCTCCGACAGTATCTCCCACATGAAGTCGAACCGCTTCTGGCCGGGGGTGCCGAAAAGATAGAGCACCAGGTCTTCGTCCACCGTGATGCGCCCGAAGTCCATCGCCACCGTCGTCTCCTCTTTGACGCGCTCAGATTCACTCGTGATTCTTCGATCAGTGGAGACAACGTCTATCTCACTAATGGTGCGGATAAACTGAGTCTTGCCAGAACTGAAGGGGCCGGTGATAACCATTTTAACTGTTTGCATGATAACCCGTCCCTCGCGCCTATAGTTTCCTGATGCGGTCAATCAGGCGGTTGATTACGCTACGCTTGACTGCCGGGGGACGTTCTATGGGTTTCTTCCTTCCGGGCGGGACAAGCGGGCGCGCTTCCGCACCCTCCGGGCGTACCAATTCCACCAAACCGGCCTGTAACATCCCATAAACAATTTTGCGTATCTGAAACTCGCTCATGTTATTCGACTGAGCGATCTGCCGGATAGTGTTGCGGGGGTTGATGAAGGAGATCACGCGCCACTCTTCCACGGTGAGATTGACATTGCGCAGCTTGGCACTGGGGCGATCGGTGAACTTGAGAGCCATGTCCAGGTTGGGCAATTCCTCTTGCAGGCGCTCCCACTCTTTCACACGCCGGCTGCCCTCCATGATGACGTTTTCCAGGTCAATGGGCACTGTGATTCGTCCGGCGGGCGGGAGACGGTTGGGCTCGAAGTAGAAAACCCCATCTTCCCAGGTAAACAGACGATAGACCACGTTCAAGACGTGGTCCTTCACACTCTGTACGACTTCACTCTGAGTCACAAGCCCGGCGTTGATCAGATATAGCGCCAATTCTTTTTCTGATATTTTGCCGGAGCGAGCGCGAATGGTTTTGAATTGCTCCTCGGAGAGTTTTCCTGCCTGGACGAGCATGCGCGTCAAGTCCCCATCCTGGCTCGAAGTAGTGGCGTGGACCAGCTTCCCTTCCTTAAAGTACACCTTCGCATCTGCGCCCTGCGACTGGATGGTCAGTGCTCCGGTCTTGCGGGCTAGATTGATGAGGTTGAGAAGCTGAGTCGTGTTAAAATCTCTCAGGTTCCCCTTCAGTGCCATTTTCCCCTACCTTGTCATCCTGCTAACGAAGCCCTCTACTGATACAGGAAAGGGCTTCATTGTGTTGCAATGCTTGTTAGATTATACCCTTTCTTTATCTTTAAGTCAACTATCTGGCACTTCTACACCGCTCCGGGGCTTAGCGCAGCAGATCGCTGGGGAGCACGAGGGGTATCCCCTCGTTTTCTCTTCCTCACCAACACCTCGTGGACAGCGCCGCCTTGCTGCACTATCCCTTCCGAGGTTTAGTTGGCCGAATTCAGGCAGATGTGCTATAATACGCGCCGATCTTCTTCCAGGGAGGTAAACAATGGCCACGAATATCCCTATTCTGCGACGACCGGGTCTTCCTATCGCATTGTTAGTGCTGATCACACTCTTGATCCTGGCAGGGGCCATGGCTGGATGTAAGCGAGCACCAGCGGCAACCCCCACGCCGACCAAAACACCCAAACCGGAGGGTACACCAACGGCAACCCAGGGGCCAACGCCCACGCCCAGTGCGACCCCACTTCCCACACCCACGGCTACGGCCACGCCGACTCCGACATCCGCCGTTGCTGCCCAGTCCGTGACCATCATTGACCCGGCCACAGATCCGAGCATCAATCCGCTCACCGGCGAGCGGGTGGACCCCGCCGTGCTTGACCGCCGTCCCCTGGCGGTGAAAATCTCCAACGCGCCGGCCATCGTCCGTCCCCAGGCCGGGCTGAGTTTTGCCGACGTGGTCTTCGAACATTACGCTGAGGGCGGCCTGACCCGCTTCACCGCGATTTTCCTCAGCAAAGACTGCGAGAAAATCGGCTCCGTCCGTAGCGGACGGCTGATTGACCTGGAAATCCCGGCCATGTTCAAGTCCATGTTCGCCTACTCCGGGGCCAGCGCCGGGGTCAAGCAGGAGATACGTGAATCAGATTTCTTCGACCGGGTGATCTCGCCGGATTTTGGACACGACAGTGCCTTCAAGCGCATCCCGGCCCCCGGCAAGGCCTACGAGCACACCCTGTTCACTGACACGAAGACCCTGTGGCAGGTCACCGATCAGCGGGGCCTCAACGGCCGGCAGGACATCCAGGGCTGGGTGTTCAGCGTGGAGCCGCCTCCCGGCGGCGCTCCGGCCACGTTCATCAAAATTCCCTATGAGCCCAGGTACGTCACCGCCGAGTATCAGTACGACGCGGCCCAGGGAGTCTACCTGCGCTCCGTACTCGGTGAACCTCACACTGACGAACTGACCGGCAAGCAATTGACCGCCAGCAATGTGATAGTCCTCTTCGCGAACCACGTCGAGACGCCCATCCTGGAGGATACCCACGGCGGCGGCCATTATTCCATTCAGATTCAGCTCTGGGGCGACGGTCCGGCCAAAATCTTCCGCGACGGCCAGGAATACGATCTCAGGTGGAGCCGTCCTAAGCGTGACGATCTAGTAGCTTTTATAGACGATGAGGGCAATCGCTTTCCTCTTAAGCCGGGCAACTCCTGGATTCAGCTTGTGCCCCTGGATTTTCAAATCGAAGTACAGTAGTTGCTGCTAAGGTGCGACGCACTTTTCACTTTATCAATCAAGTGCGTCGCACCTTTGTCTCCTCTACCTATCATACCACGAAGGCTCAATCCTTAAAGTTACTAAACTGTTACGGTTGAGTTACGGTTGAGTTACGGGGTAGGGGCAATCAAGTGCCGGACGCGCAGGTCCGGCCCATACCTCACCCCTCATTTCGGCACTTGATCCCGTACTCGCCCGGCGGTGGCCAACAACTATTGCACGACACACAGGTCGCCTTATCCTGCCCGGCTTGCAGCCGTTTAGGTAGGTCTGGTTCGCGGATGAAAGGGCGACTCATAGATATGAAATCTGCCGTGCCTTCTTCCAGAATGCGCTCCATCACCTCCCGCGAGCGTATACCCCCCACCACCAGAATGGGCAGGTCGGTTGCCCGGCGGGCCATGCGCGCTTGACTCAAGAAGTACGCCTCGTCCCCCGGGCGGAGGATGTTCTTGCGCACGTTGGCACTGCCGATCCCCCCGCTGATCTCCACCGCGTCTATGCCCCACTCCGCCAGGTGGCGCACGATCTCCAGGCCATCGTACAGCGTCATCCCATCGCGCACGAAATCCTGAATGCCCAGCTTGGTGAGCACTGGATAGTCGTCACCCACTTCGTCGCGGACTGCCGCCGCCACCTGCTCAAAAAAACGCAGGCGACTGGCCGCATTCTTGCCCCAGCGGTCGCGTCGCCAGTTGGCCGCCGGCGAGTTGAACTGGTTAATCAGGTAGCCGTGGGCGGCATGGATCTGCACCCCGTCGAATCCAGCGGCCTGGGCCCGGCCGGCCGCCAGCCCAAAGGCGCGGATGATCTCCTCGATTTGCCCCTCGGTCATTTCCTGGGGACGTGGGCTGCCTTTAGCGCGGGCCACTGGCGACGGGGCCAGAGGTCTCTGGCCGATGACCTCCGCACTGGTCTGTCGTCCCGCGTGGTTGATCTGCATCACCACCTTGCCCCCCTCACGGTGCACAGCCTCGCTCAGGGCCTGGAGAGCGGGAATTAGCGCGTCGTCGTACACGCCGGTCATCGCCGGGTGAGCCTTGCCGGTGGGATGCACGTAGGCGTGGCCAGTGATGATCAGTCCTACGCCACCCCGTGCCAGGGCAGTGTACATCTCGATCATGGGCGGTTCTGGCCGCCCGGCCTCGTCCGCCATCTGCTCCGCCGTCGCCGAGCGGACCAGCCTGTTTCTGAGCTCCAGTGAGCCAATACGGCCCGGTTCGAATAGTTTCATGATGCTCCTCCCCGAGTGAAATGAGTTGATCCTGCACCCTCGGTCGATATCGTCCGGCGCAGGTAAAGCACCCGCCCGCCGGGGACGAAGTTCACCTCCACCTGGCGATGGGGGACGAAACCCAAACGGGTGTAGAGCGCGCGCACACGCCCGTCGTCCGGTCGCACACCGATCTCCAGCACCTGCGCCCCGCGCTCGCAAGCAAAGTCTGCCAGGGCAGCGATGAGCGCGGTGCCGATGCCGCGCCGGCGATGACCCTCAGCCACGACCAGGCTACCGATCTCCGCCACTTCGCCGTGCAAAGTCAACTGCGCGTTGGCAATAGCCTCACCGCCAACCTCGGCCACCAGCCGCGCCAGCCGCCCTTTCTCCGCCTGGCGCAAGCACCAACCCAGATAATTCGCCACATCCTCCACCGACTGCGTGGGGAAGCAATGACGCTGCAAAGCAGGGGCATCGGCCAGTGTCGCGGGGCGGATGATGTAGCCCGGTTCACGCGGGACTCTCGGCACCATGAGTACACCTTCCTGCTGGCAAGTGCG
>JAGGZG010000352.1 GCA_021162125.1 Anaerolineae bacterium | reverse complement strand
GGGCTAGGGGGAGGGTCGGATGGAGTCTTAGCTTGATGCCTATGGACTTTCTCTCCCCCCTCAGCCCCCCCGCGCTTCGCGCGCAGGGGGGAAGTTGGCTACCTGTCTGCCCTACTCGTGGACTGTGGTGAGTGATGGCTTGAGGAGGCATGATTTGGTGAAAGATAATCTGCGGATTGGCGTTTTCGTCTGCGACTGCGGGCTGAACATCGCCGGCAGCGTGGATACGGAGGCGGTGAAGGACTATGCGACCACGTTGCCCGACGTGGCCATCGCCGTGCGCAACAAGTACACCTGCTCCGATCCCGGCCAGGCCGAGATCAGGCGCGTGATCGTGGAGCACAACCTCAACCGCGTGGTGGTGGCTTCCTGCTCGCCGCGCCTGCACGAACCGACTTTCCGTGCTTGCGTCCAGCAGGCAGGGCTGAATCCGTATCTGATGACGATGGCCAACATCAGGGAGCACTGCTCGTGGGTCACGCTGCACGATCGGGCGGCGGCCACGCGCAAGGCGCAGGACATCGTGCGCGTGGCCGTGGCCCGGGCGCACTGGCTGTATCCCCAGGACGAGGAGCAGTTGCCAGTGACGGACGCGGCCCTGGTCATCGGCGGCGGGGTGGCAGGCATCCAGGCCGCGCTGGACCTGGCCGACGCCGGGCATCAGGTGTACCTGGTGGAGAAGCAGCCGTCCATCGGGGGGATCATGGCCATGTTGGACAAGACCTATCCCACCATGGACTGTAGCATATGAATTCTCGGCCCCAAGATGATGGATGCCGGTCGGCATCCCAACATTGAACTGCTGGCCTACAGCGAGGTCGAGGACGTATCCGGCTACGTGGGCAATTTCAAAGTGCGTGTGCGCAAGAAGGCGCGCTACGTGGACGAGAACGAATGCACGGCCTGCGGTGAGTGCGTCAAGGTTTGCCCCATCGTCCGCCCGGACGAGTTTCAGCAGGGGCTCAGCACTCGGCGGGCGATCTATATCCCGTTTCCCCAAGCGGTGCCCTCGGCCTATCTGGTGGACATTGAAGCCTGCCTGGGCGATAACCCCATCGCCTGCGGGAAGTGCATCGAGGTCTGCGATAAGAAGTGCATTGATTTCGACATGCGGGACGAGATCGTCGAACTGGAGGTGGGGGCGATTATCGTCGCCACCGGCATGGACGTGTACGATCCCACCGCGCTGGACGAGTACGGCTACACCCGCTTCGAGAACGTGATAACCAGCCTGGAATTTGAGCGGCTGATCAGCGCCGGCGGGCCGACCGGCGGGCACTTCGTCCGCCTGACCGACGGCCAGACTCCCCGGCGCATCGGGTTCGTGCAATGCGTCGGCTCGCGGACGAACAATCCCGCGCGCGGCAATCCCTACTGCTCGAACATCTGCTGTATGAACACCGTCAAGGACAGTCTGCTGCTCAAGGACCACTACCCCGACATTGACATCACGGTTTTCTACATGGACATCCGCGCCTTTGGCAAGGGTTTCGAGGAACTGTTCATGCGCAGCAAAGCGGCGGGCGTCCGCTACGTGCGCGGGCTGCCCGGCGAAGTGGTGGAGGACCCGCAGACGCGGAATCTCAAGGTCTACGTGGAGAACACTACGGCGGGGCGCATCGAGGAGCACGAGCTGGACATGTTGGTGCTGTCCATCGGGGCCATCCCCCGGCACGACAGCGATCTCACCAAGCAATTGCTCACCCTCTCCCGCACGCCGGACGGCTTTTTCATGGAGGCGCACCCCAAGCTCAAGCCGGTGGATGCGACGACGAAGGGCGTCTTCCTGGCTGGCTGTGCCGAGAGCCCCAAGGACGTGAAAGACAGCGTGACCCAGGCATCGGCGGCGGCGGCGCGGGCCGGGACGCTGCTCAGCAAGAGCAAGATCCGGGTCGAGGCTATCACCGCCGTGGTGGACGCGGATAAATGCAAGAAGTGCGGGCGCTGTGCCAGCGTGTGTCCCTATTCGGCTATCCGCTGGGAGAAGAAGCAGGTGGCGGAGATCATCACCGCTGCCTGCGCTGGCTGTGGCACCTGTGCTGCCGAGTGTCCCTTTGATGCCATCGAGATGCGCCATTTCAGCGATCAGGCCATCTTCGCCCAGATTGATGCCGCCCTGGAGCGTGACCCGCTGAATACGATTGTCACCTTTGCCTGCAATTGGTGTTCTTACGCCGGGGCCGACACCGCGGGCACGGGCCGCATGGAGTACCCGCCCAATGCGCGCATCATCAGGACGATGTGCTCAGGGCGCGTCGCCACCGATTTTGTGTGGTATGCCTTTCGCAAAGGCGCGCCAGTGGTACTGGTCAGCGGCTGCCACTACGCGGATTGCCACTACATCAGCGCCAACCGCAACACTGTGCGCCGCGTGGATGCCCTGTGGGAGGGGCTGGAGAAGCACGGTGTGCGCCCGGAGCGCCTGCAGTTGGAGTGGTGCTCTGCCGCCGAGGGCCAGCGCTGGGCGAAGATCATGCGCCAGGTGGAGGAGCTCCGCGCGGGTGTCACCGCCGAGGAGGTGGAGCGGACGATTGAGGTGCTGAGGGAGGCGAAGGTCCCCGTCAGCAGCAAGGTGTGGAAGCTGAAGGAGCCGACGCCAGCTACGCTGCGCTGCCTGCACTGTGGACATGAGTGGCAGGAAGATTATAGCATGGAGAAGGCGCAAAACGAAGAACGGATGTGTGCTAAGTGCAGGAGCAACAGTGTGCGGGTGCTGATTTAGGGTGTGACTGGTCACCCGATTGAGCGGATGGGGGCTATCGGGTCCATCGGCTTAATCAGCTGACCTGCCTCGAATCTTGGAGCCGACGGCAGCGATGACGAAAGCAAAGCCCCCCTGGCCGGTCAGGAGACCGACCAGGAACGTTTGGATGGGCTTCTGGAACCGGCGGCGGCAATGATGAAAGCGAAGCCTACCACCATTACCCACAGCCCCCATCCTACTTGCACCGGCCAGCCGTAGGCCCGGTCCAGGGCGGGACGGATGGCAAAAAATTGAGCTACGGCAGGGATCGCCCCCAGGAGGGCCAGCGCTATCAGTATCAGGTTGGCGAGTAGGGAAGGCAGGTGGCGGTAGAGCGGAAATGCGGCGATCAACCCCAGGCAGAGCACGGCGAGGATGAACTGCCCCCGTAACTCGACTGAGGCGAGGGCGTGCAGAACGAAAGGATAGGGCGGCAGGACCACGATGCAGAGGCCGACGGCCAGGCTCAGCATGATCACCCGCACGGCGAGCGGGTAACGAGGCCATAGTCGGCCAACCAGCAACGCCAGGCAGAGCGCCGCTGCCAGTGGTGGCAGGTAAAACAGCTCCCGAAATACGCGCACACTTCCCTCGCGCACCTCCGGCAGAAACTTGACGTATTCACTCATGTCCAGGCCGCTGAGCACCAGGGCAGCGGTCTGGTGGTCTACCCAGGGACCCCAGTAGCCTACCAGCGCCAGCAGGATACCCAGCGGGGCGGTGCGGCTGATGTCCCAACGTTTCCTCATTTAACCTCCTGTTTCCTTTCCTCATTCCCCTCTGGGAGTGTGTCGAAGATATGACCATCAAGACACAAAGGCACATCCTCTAGGCCCCCCGCCCCTTCTTCGACTGGGCTCAGGACGGGTCGCAGGGGGAAGCCTATCCTCCCCCCGTGAAACGGGGGGAGTTAGAGGGGGGCGCGAGCCGTGCATAGCCGCTTTGTGAAATCTGCAAAAGTACTGTTGGTGTCTTAGTGCCTTTGTGGTGAATTTCCGGATGCCCTCTGAGCCATTGGGCACTAGTTCAAGCCCGCAACCGGGGATCGAGCGCATCTCGCAGGCCGTCGCCCAGCAGGTTGATGCCCAGCACGGTGAGTAAAATCATGGCTGCCGGGGTCAGACTGACCCACGGAGCCAGCCGCAGTATCTCGCGTCCTTCGTTTATCATTGCGCCCCACTCCGGGGTAGGGGGCTGGACGCCCAGACCCAGGAAGCTGAGGGCCGAGGCGTGCAGAATAGACCGCCCTACGTTCAGAGTGCTCAGGACGATGACCGGGGCCAGCACGTTGGGCAGGATGTGACGGAACAGGATGCGTGAGTCGCGGCAGCCAACCGCGCGGGCCGCGCGGACGTACAAACTGCGTTTAACGGTGAGCACGCTGCTGCGCACCACCCGCGTATAGGCGGGGATGCCGGCCAATCCCACAGCCAGCGTCACGTTGCTCAGTCCCGGGCGCAGCACGGCGACGATCCCCAGGGCCAGGATCAGGCCGGGAAAAGCCAGGAGTGTGTCCATCACTCGCATCGTCGCTGAATCTATTCTGCCGCCGTAGTAGCCGCTGACCAGGCCCAGCAGGATTCCCGGCAGGGCCGCGATCAATGCGGCCAGCCCCCCCACCAGCAGGGAGATGCGGGCTCCGTATAGCACCCGGCTAAGCACGTCTCGGCCGAAGAGGTCGGTGCCCAGGGGATGGGCCAGGGAGGGGGGCAGGAGTTGTTGGCTCGGAGTCATGTCCAGTGGGTCGTAAGGGGCCAGGGCAGAGGCCAACGACGTTGCGGCAACGATCAGGGTTAGTATGATCAGCCCCAATAGGCCGGCCGGATTACGGCGCAGGGCGCGACGTCGCACTGGCGGCGGAATCTCACGACGGGGAGGGGCTTTGCGGGTAGGGATAGGATAACGACGTATGGTCATTGATGGCAGCCTCATTCGTGGTGGATGCGAGGATTTAACAGACCATACCCCAGGTCTACCAGCAGGTTTGTGGTGAGGTACAGTACGGCGCTCAGCATCACCAATCCCTGCACCAGGGGATAGTCTTTCCAGAGAATAGCGTCCACCAGCAGACGGCCTAGCCCTTGCCGGGAGAAGAGGGTCTCGATAACCACCGTGCCTCCCAACAGAGAGCCAAAGCGCAGGCCGATGATAGTAATCACCGGAATAAGGGCGTTGCGCAGGGCGTGGCGCACGAGGATGGTGATCTCGTGCAGTCCTTTGGCCCGGGCGACGACGATGTATTCCTGAGCCAACACCTCCACAAGTTGGGCGCGCACCAGCCGGGCGATAGTGCCTGTGAAAGCCAGATTCAAAGCCAGGGCAGGCATTATCAGGTGACGCCAGGAACCCTGCCCCGTGGCCGGCAGCCAGCCCAGGGTCAAGCTGAAGAGCATAATGAGCACCAGGCCTGAGAGAGGGATGGGGATGGAGACCCCGACCACAGCCAGGGCCATGCATAACCCATCCACCCAGGTCCCCTGGCTGGCAGCCGCGAGGATGCCTAACAGTACTCCCAGGAGTACTGCCAAGAGGGTAGCCGTCACGGCCAGGGACACGGTGTGGGGAACTTGTTCGGCGATGACCTCGGCCACCGGTCGATGGGTGACCAGTGATTGCCCTAGATCACCCCGCAACACTCCATTCAGGAAACGCACGTACTGGATGACCAGTGGGGCGTCCAGCCCCAGTTGGGATCGCAAAGCGGCGATCTGCTCGGCGGTACCACCTCCTTGCGAGATGAGCATTGTCGCCGGGTCTCCAGGCAGAAGACGCAGGGCAAAAAAGGTCAATGTGACCACTCCCAGGAGGGTGGAGATAGAGGAGAGCAGTCGCCGCAGTAGATAAGCAAGCATATTGTTCCTTGACGAGGCTCAGCCTTCTTGAGTGAGGGGACTTACTTGGATCTGGTGACTGAGACCTCATATAGCCAGGGGAACCAGCCTTGACGGTCAAAGCGCAATCCCTGCACGTAGGAGTGGGTAGCGTTTAGATTGACGTAGTCGCGTATCGGCAGGATCATCGCCTGATCCATTATGCGCTGCTGGATCTGAGCATAGATTTCCTGCCGGGCCGCCTCGTCCAGCGTCTGCATCCCCTCCTCCAACAAGGCATCCAGTTCCGGGTCAACCACCTTTGACCAGTTGAACCCCCCTTCCACGTTGGCGGAATGGAAGCAGGAGCGCAGGATGTCAGGATCACTGCTGGAGAAGAGGAAAGGAACCAGGTGATAGTTCCCCTCGCGTACCGCTCCCAGCGCGTTGGAGAAGGTCATCTTCTGTGAGTTCAGGGTGACTCCTACTTGCTGGAGCTGATCCTGGAGCATCTGTCCCACCTCGGGGATGTAACCCCAGCCCATCAGGATAACGTCGAGCTGGAGAGGCTGGCCGTCCCGGTCACGGATTCCGTCACCGTCGCTGTCTGTCCAACCGGCGGCCTCCAGCAGTTCGGCGGCCTTCTGGGGATCGTAGGCGTAGCGGCCCTCCACGGCGGGATCGTAGGCGAAGGTAGGGCGGGACAGGGGACCGTAGGCCACCGGCGAGTACCCCTTGAAGATGGTGCGAACGATGGCCTCCCGGTCCACGGCATAGAGCAGGGCCTGGCGCACCAACAGATCGTCGAGGGGAGGGCGTTGGGTGTTGAGGAAGAACTGCAGGGGCTGACCGGGGATGGCCACCGGCATCAACGTGTAAGCCGGGTCGTCGTCCAACCGGCTGGCGTCCAGCGGCGGAATCTCACCCATCACGTCAGCCTCGCCCGATTCCAGCGCCAGGGCGCGGGTGGCCGGATCGGTGTAAAAGCGGAAGACCACCTCGTCCAGATAGGCCGCCCCCTGATGGTTAAAGAAAGAAGGAGCCCAGTTGTAATCCGGGTTGCGCACCAGAACGAGGCGGTCTTTGGGCACGTATTCTTTGAATATGAATGGGCCGGTGCCCACCTGATGAAACTGGTATTCCTCGCCCCATTTCTGTACTGCGCTCGGGGAGACCATGGCCAGATAAACAGTGCTCAGAGAGGTAAGGAAAGGGGCGTAAGGCTCTTTGAAGTGCACGCGCACGGTGTAGTCGTCCACCACCTCTGTGTGGTCATAAGGGCCCAACATACCGATAGCTTTGCGCGACTTCGTTGCCGGGTCGGCGATGCGATCCAGGCTGAAACGCACTGCTTCGGCGTTGAACGGCGTGCCGTCGTGGAATTTGACGTCTCGACGCAGGGTGAAGGTGTAGACCCGGCCGTCGGCGGAGATTTCCCACCGTTCGGCCAGACCTGGGACGAACGTCCCCTCCGGGCTTAGCCAGACCAGGGGGTCGTAGACGCTGGTGAGGGGAATGCCCAGCTCTGATGAGGCGTCTACGTGAGGGTCAATGCCCGACGGGGCGAGGGTGAGGCCGTAGGTTAGCTTGCCGCCGCTGGGCTGCGCCGTCGGAGCCGGGGGGGAGGTGGGGCTGACGGTAGGT
>JAGGZG010000188.1 GCA_021162125.1 Anaerolineae bacterium | reverse complement strand
GGCGTTAGAGAACGCCTCCTCCTCGTAAATTGAATTTTGCCGCATCTTACAGGGACTTGTGAAAAGTTAGTGCCATTGAGCTAAAGCTGGCTGTCCACCTGCGTGGACAGGCGCGTCCACGCAGGTGAACGCTCGGCTGCAAGCCCTCTAGAGGCGATTTCAATCGCTAACAGAAGTAGCCTGAGCAGTTACGCTGAATCTTTGACAAGTGAGGCAAGATTTTACCGCAGAGCACGCAGAGGCCGCTGAGAAAAACCAGAAAATCTCTGCGTTCTCAGCGTGCTCTGCGGTGAGTGTTCGCCTTGTCGGTTTGAGGCGAAGTTTCGCCAGAGGCTTTCTCAGAAACATCCCAACTGACAAGGACGCACCTTCAGCCCCAGGGCCTCGATGGCATTGGCCACCTCCAGGTATGAGAGCCCGTACCGGTCGGCGATGGCCCAGGCCGCTGCGCAGGGCAGCCGCCCGTTGACCAACGCGCCGCGCAGATCGGTCGCCAGGTCGTCGGGCACAGACTCCGCTGGACGCACCAGTCTATACTCCGGCGTGGGCTTCTTGCCGTATCCGAACAGACCCATCTGACAAGCCCAGATGCGCACGCCCAGTTCATTGGCCACTGTGCCCACCTCTATCGGGCTGACCCCCAGCGAGGCAGCAATCTGGTGAGCGGTCACACAGGGCAATCTCTCACCCTCCCTGGCGACCGCCTGGATGCGGGTCACAATACTTTCTTTCACGCGCAAACCTCCTCCCGAAGGAATAGGGAAACGGACAAATAGCTGAGCCGAAATTGTACACCACACAACGAAAATCGGCAACCGTTCCGCCCTTGCCTCGACGCCTCTTTTGTTGTAGAATGTATTTGACGCGGCTCCTGGCCGCAACCCAATTATTCCCGCAAGCCACGCAAGTACACTCGGAGAGCGTGTCTGAAAAATCGAGGTGCAGATATAACCACCAAGACACAAAGGCACAAAGCGACATTAAAGAGCAAGTAACTCCTCTGTTTCTTGGTGTCTTGGTGCCTTTGTGGTGAATTTTCGGACATCCTCTGAGCATGCGCCCATCTATGAAACGAGGGTGAAATGGAGAGACCCAACGAGATAACCAAACACCCGGAAGCGGCCAACACGCGCCTGGTGGAGTTGGAGCGAGCACGCCAGGAATTGACCAGCCTGATGGCTCACGACATGCTCAACCTGATACACGGGATCGTTGGCTTCTTCGATTTGGTGGACCAGGGCATGCTCACCCCACAAGTCCCGGAGTTCAGCGAGTTCATGGGCATGGCCAGCCAGCACAGCCGCGAGTTGATGCTGATGCTCAATTCCGTGTTGGACGTTTACAAACTGGAGGACGGGCGGCTGGCACTGAACCGGCGACCGGCCAACCTGGCCGAGCTATCGGCCCACAGCGCGGAACAGGTGCGCCCCATCGCCACACAGAACAGCGTGCATCTGACTTTTGATATTCCACCGGACCTGCCGCCACTGGACGTAGACGAGGAGATGATCGTGCGCGTGCTGAGCAATCTGCTCTTGAGCGCCATCAAGGCCACTCCTGCCGGCGGGCGGGTGCGCGTGACCGCCACAACCCAGCCTGGGCCGCTGGCTGTGGTGCGGGTGAGCATATCCGACACGGGAGAGAGCATTGCCCCGGAGGAGCTGGAGCGGATATTCGACCGTTTCTACCAGCCAGCCCGGCGCGGGCACAAGCGGGGCACAGGCCTGGGATTAACTTTCTGCAAGCAGGCGGTGGAACTGCATGGTGGACGCATCTGGGCGGAGAGCGAACCCGGGCGAGGCAGCACTTTCTACTTCACGTTGCCGGTTGCGGCGGAGGCCGCCTCGGCGTAAGCAACGCAACGTAGAGAGCTTGATCAGTTGCTATATCCCGTGAAAGAGGTTATAATGGGACAAGCCCTCTCCATACAATCAACCAAACTTAACGAGGAGGACACAGCCAATGGAAATTTTCCTGGATACGGCTAAAATCGAAGAAATTCGCCAGGCAGTAACCTGGGGAGTGGTCAGCGGGGTCACCACAAACCCAAGTCTGATGATGCGTGCTGGACGGGGAGATTACCAGGCAGTCACGCAGGAAATCTGCTCGCTGGTACAGGGGCCAATCAGCGCCGAAGTGGTGAGCGAGGATGCTTCCGGGATGGTCGAGGAGGCGCGGCGGATCGCCCAGTGGTCACCCCACGTGGTGATCAAGGTGCCCGTCACCGAAGAGGGGCTGAAAGCCATCCACGCGATCAGCGCCCTGGAAGTAGACCCTGACACTTTGTGCAACGGGTGTCCCTGGTTTGGCAAGTGCGACACGCCGATTGAGAAAGCGCGAGAACTGGCTTCACTCTGGGGGGTGCGCACCAATTGCACGCTGGTCTTCTCTGTGAACCAGGCGCTCCTGGCTGCACTGGCTGGGGCCACCTTCGTCTCACCTTTCGTCGGCCGGCTGGACGACGCTGGTCACGACGGGATGCAAATCGTGGCCGACATCATGAGCATCTTCAACGCTCACGAGCTCGATACGCGGGTCATTGCCGCCAGCATCCGCCATCCCCTGCACATCACCAGGGCGGCACTGGCCGGAGCGGACATCGCCACTGTGCCCTTCGCCGTGCTACAGAAAGCCATCCACCATCCACTGACCGACGTCGGCGTGCGCCGCTTCTTGGAGGATTGGGCCAAGGTACAGGCCTGACTGAGGATTGAAGGAGTGAGAGCGTCGGGCTGTGAGCCCGACTTACGCGCCACCGCCCGCCAACGTAGGGCAGGCTCGCAGCCTGCCCCCCCACCTTACGGAACACTCTGATGAGGTGACACATGGCTCGGGAACGGGTGCTGATCATTGACGACAACGCGGACATTCGTTCATTCTTGCAGGATATGATATTAGGTCCACGGGGATACGTCGTCACGACTGCGACCGATGGACAGAGTGGTCTCGAGCTGGCTCTGGCTCAACAGCCAGACCTGATCCTCCTGGACGTGAATATGCCACGCATGACCGGGCTGGAGGTGCTTGAGGCTCTGGTCGAGCACGATTTCTCCGCGCCGGTGATCCTGATGACTTTTTACGGCTCAGAGAACATCGCGGTACAGGCCTTCCGCCTGGGTGTGCGTGACTATGTGCGGAAGCCCTTCGAGGTGGAGGAGGTACTGGCGGCTATTGACCGGGCGCTCACCGAGAGCCGGTTGCGCCGTGAGCGGGAGCGCCTGATGCGCCAGTTGGCGGCCACCAACCAGCAGCTCCAGCGCCGCGTCACCGAGCTAGGCGCACTGCACGCCATCGGCCAGTCGGTGGCCGCCGTACTTGACCTGGAAAAGCTCCTGAATCGGGTAGTGGAGGCGGCCGTCTACCTCACCCGTGCGGACGACGGTGGGCTATTCCTGGTAGATGAGAAGAGCGGCGAATTGTACCTGACCGCCGCCCAGGGGTTCGGCAAGGCCCAGGCCCAGGGAATGCGTCTGCACGTGGACGACAGTTTGATAGGCCAGGTGGTCAAGAGCGGCACGCCGCTGCGCGCCAGCACCGCAACCGGGGAAATTGATCTCAAAGTAAAGACGGACTACCTGGTGCGCTCCCTTCTCTACGTCCCCCTGAAGGTCAAAGACCGGGTGATTGGCGCACTGGGAGTGGCCAACCGGGTGCGCAATCAAACTTTCACTCAAGATGATCAGTTTCGCCTCTCGGCCCTGGCCGACTACGCGGCCATCGCTATTGAGAACGCGCGCCTGTACGAGGCGACGCAGGAAATCGTCGCCGCCGAAGTTCTCAAACAGACGGTGGTCACCCTCTCACATTACATCAACAACCCGCTTACCGCGCTCTCTATGAGCGCACAGACCCTGGCTCTGGCAGTCAAAGAGGGGCGCGTGCAGGGTGGCGGGGAGATCATCGCCCGCTCGGTGTTGTTCACCGAGATGAAGGTGGAGGAAATCTCAGCCGTGCTCTCTATCCTCCAGGACCTGGTTTCGCCCAAGAGCACGACCTACCTGGGCAGCATCAAGATGATTGACGTGGAACAGCAGGTCAAGAAGCGACTGAACCAGATTCGGAAGAAATACGAGAGTCGGGCTTAAGGTGCGACGCACTTCACAAATACGTCGCACCTTTGTTCACTCGATGATGATGGGCTTGCCCAATACCGGCACAGGGTGAGCAATGGTCACATCCCACCAGGCCAGAGCCATCGCCGGAATCTCGCGTAGCCAGTATTGCCGGCCTTTGACGTAAGACCGCCGGTCGGCGATCACGCCAATGGCGTCCACGCCCACTCCATTGCAGGTGAACAGCGCGCGGTCTATGTGATAGTCCTGGGTGACCAGGATGACCTCGTGCACGCCGAAGATGGCCCGCGCGCGGTAGCAACTGTCATAAGTGCGCCGCCCGGCGTAGTCCAGGACGATGTCCGCCTCGGGCACGCCACGGGCCAGGGCGTACTCCTTCATGTGCTGGGGCTCGTTGTAGTTGATGAAGCGATTATCGCCGCTCATCAGCAGCTTCTGCACCTTCCCCGCCCGGTACAAGTCCACCGCCGTGTCCACCCGGTCGGCCAGGATGTGGCTCAGAGTGCCGCCGGGCCACACCCCCGCGCCGAAGACCAGCGCCACCCGCCGTGGGGGGACGTCGGCGATGTCGCGGTAGACACGGTCCTTGTACCGCCAATCGGCCCAGGCCCGCAAAGCCAGCGGCGACACTGCCAGCACCCCGCCCAGTACCACCAGCCCTGCCAGCGCCACGCCGATTTTCCCCTGCCACTTCCTCTTTTGTGTTCGTTGTGCCCGTCGCGTCACGATACCGCCATTCCTAAAGTGCCCGGCACTTTCCCAAGTGCCGGGCACCTGAACACTCGCTCACTCAATCCTGTCTCGGCGGCACCCAGCGCAGACGGGGCCTACGGGCGGCCCTGGTCTCGTCCAGGCGGGTGACAGGCGTCACGTGCGGCGCACTATGGAGCAGGTCGGGATCGATCACCGCCTCCTCGGCAATCTTGATCATCGCCTCAGCGAAAGCGTCCAGCGTGGCCTTGCTCTCCGTCTCCGTAGGCTCGATCATGATCGCTTCGTGGACGATGAGCGGGAAGTACACCGTCGGCGGGTGGAAGCCGTAATCCATCAACCGCTTGGCCACGTCCATAGTGTGAACGCCTTCGGCCTCGGGTGGTGGCCCGCCCAGGACGAACTCGTGCATGCAGGTGCGGTCATAAGGCAGAGGGTAGACATCTTTCAGGCGGTGCATCAGGTAATTGGCGTTGAGTACGGCATCCTGGCTGGCCTGGCGCAACCCCTCCGCACCCAGCACCCGAATGTAGGTGTAGGCTTTGATGAGCACGCCAAAGTTGCCGTAGAAAGACTTAACGCGGCCAATGCTGTGTTTGGGCATGGCCAGGCGCAGGGCGTGGCACTCCTCAGCGTGCTCCTCGGTGTGCTTCCCGGTGTGCTCTTCAGCGTGTTCGTCAGCGTGTTCTGCAGGGCCGCCCACCCAGCCATCCTCGGCCATTGCCGGGACGACGATGGGCCCCGGCAGGAACTGGGCCAACCGTTGGGATACACCCACCGGTCCGGAGCCCGGCCCGCCGCCCCCGTGCGGGGTAGAGAAAGTCTTGTGCAGGTTGAAGTGCATCACGTCGAAGCCCAGTTGGGCCGGCTTGGCGATGCCCATCAGCGCGTTGAAGTTCGCGCCGTCGCCATACAGCAGGCCACCACAGCTATGCACCAGGTCGGCGATCTCCAGTACGTGCTCGTCGAAAAGGCCCAACGTGTTCGGGTTAGTGAGCATCAGCCCGGCCACGGTGTCGTCGCAATGGGCACGCAGGTCTTCCAGGTCCACGTTCCCCCGCGCGTCGGATTTGATCTCCACGGTGGTGTACCCGCACATCGAGGTGCTGGCCGGGTTGGTGCCATGCGCCGAATCTGGGATAAGCATCTTGGTCCGTTTACTATCGCCCCGCGATTGGTGATAGGCGCGGATGATGAGCACCCCGGTGAGTTCGCCGTGCGCTCCGGCGGCAGGTTGTAGGGACACGGCCGCAAACCCGCTCAGCTCTTTGAGGTACTCCTGGAGTTCGAACATCAGCGTCAGATTGCCCTGCACCGAGTCGGGGTCCTGGTAGGGATGGGTACGGGCGAAGCCGGGCAGCCGGGCCGCCACCTCGTTGACCTTGGGATTGTACTTCATCGTGCACGAACCCAGAGGGTAGAAGCCCTTATCCACCCCGTAGTTGAGCTGCGAAAGGCGTACGTAATGGCGGATGACGTCCACCTCACTTACCTCTGGCAGGGAGAGATCGTCACGCACCATGCCCGCCGGCAGGGGCGTCCGTGGCACATCGCAGGCCGGCAGGGAGGCCCCACACCGTCCAGGGGAACTGATCTCGAAAATCAACGGTTCGGTCATGACCCCACCTCCCTCGATCCGGCTGAACCCTCTATCTGGAAATTCGCCGTGGTCAGCGCCTCTACCAGGTAATCTATCTCCCCTTTAGAGTTCATCTCGGTCACGCACAGCAATGCGCAGCCCGCCAGATGGGGGTAGACCCGGCCCAGGTCATACCCGCCGATGATGCCCCACTCATCTAGCAGATAGCTGTTGAGCTCGGATACTGGTCGGGGAAAGCGAACCACGAATTCTTTGAAGAACGGCTCCTTGCTCACCAACTCGTAGCCTTCCAGTGCGGCGATCTGCGATGCCGCGTAGTGCGCCTTGTGATAACACAATTCGGCCACGGTGCGCAGGCCGCGCTTGCCCAGCGTGGCCAGGTACACGCCCGCCGCCAGAGCGCACAACGCCTGGTTAGAGCAAATGTTTGAGGTGGCCTTCTCGCGGCGGATGTGCTGCTCGCGGGCGACCAGAGTCAACACGAACCCGCGCCGGCCATGAGTGTCCACCGTCTCGCCCACCAGCCGACCGGCTATTTTGCGCTTGAACTGATCCTTGCAGGCGAAGTAGCCCAGGTATGGGCCGCCAAAGCTGATGGCATTCCCTAGTGGCTGCCCCTCACCCACGACGATGTCCGCTCCGTAGTCGCCTGGCGGGGTGAACAGCCCCAGCGAGATGGGATCCGCGCTGACGACGAACATGGCCCCGGCTTCGTGCACTGCATCGGCCAGCTCTTGCAACACCGCCGGCGATTCCATCTGTCCGAAGAAGTCAGGATTCTGCACGATCAGGCAAGCGGTGTCAGAGTCGAGCAGGGCCTTCAGCGCTTCCAGGTCCAAGTCGATTCCCTCGCGCAGCTTGCCGGGATCGTCGCCGACCACGGTCAGGCCCATGCCCTGGGTGTAGGTGCGCACCGTCTCCCGGTACTCAGGGTGAATAGTGGGGGACAGGATCACCTTGTGTCGCCGGCCCCGGCTGACGGCCACGGCCATCAGCACCGCCTCGGCCATCGAGGTCGCGCCATCGTAGTGCGAGGCATTGGCCGCTTCCATGCCGGTCAGCGCGCAGATCATGCTCTGATACTCGAAGATGGTTTGCAGTGTCCCCTGGCTGACTTCGGGCTGGTAGGGAGTGTAGGCAGTGTAGAACTCAGAGCGGCTGATCACGTGATCCACCACGCTGGGCACGTAGTGATTGTAGGCCCCGGCCCCCAGGAAACAGGCATAGTGATCGAGGTCAGCGTTGCTTTCGCTCATCCATTGCAATTCCTGGAGAATCTCCAGCTCGGAGAGGGGCTCCGGCAAGGAGACCTTCGGAAAGCGCAGTGCCTCCGGCACGTCGGCGAACAGGTCCTCGACGCGGTCCACCCCGATGGCCGCCAGCATTGCCTGCCGTTCGGCCTGGCTATGGGGGACGTAAGTCATCAGTGACCTCCCTTCGCCCCTTCTGCGGCGATGAACTTCTCGTAGGCATCGGCGTCCATCAGGTCATCCAACTCCGACGGATCGGCTATGGTGAACCTGACGAACCAGGCCGCGCCGAAGGGGTCTTCGTTCACCAATTGCGGCTCGGCCTCCAACTCACTGTTGATCTCAATGATCTCGCCGCCGATGGGCATGTAAACTTCCGATGCAGTTTTGACCGACTCCACGGTGGCATAAGCTTCGCCTTTGGCGAAACTATCGCCGACCTCCGGCAGTTCCACGTATACGACGTCCGAGAGCTGGTCCTGAGCGTAATCTGTGATGCCAGTGACGGCCTCGTTGCCCTCGACCCGTACCCACTCGTGGGTCTCAGCGTACCGACAATCTTTGTCAATTTTCATCGCTGCTCCTTCCTTTCCGTTCCGTGTGGAATGCTCCCGGCTTTGAGAGCTAGTTTGAACCGACACGCGCTATAGTATAGCAAATATCGGGGCAATTGACAAGAGCGCTCAGCGTTTGCCATACAATGTGACCTGTACTATAATAAGCCCCAATCGCGGCTGTGGGCACTGGCCGCAGGCGATAAAGGCAGGCCCATCGTGAAAGCGGGCCGGAGGAGCACAAGTGTCTTTCGACGAGCAGACGATCCGCGAGATGGTGCGCCGCGTGGTGTTGCGCACGCTGGGCATGGAGTTGGGCATGGAGGGGTTAACGTCCTCGACTGTGGCCTCGCCCTCGCGTGAGCGGCGACCTCTGATCACTGAGCGCGAGGTGGAGGCCACGCCGGAAGGCAGCGAGTTGCGCTATCCGGCAGGGTCACTGATCACCCCGCTGGCCCGCGAGGTGGCGCTACGCCGGCAGGTGACTCTATCCCCGGAGCCCACGGCAGTGCAAGCTGGTCTCGCCTCTGCCTCCAGTGCCACAGGGCAACGAGCAATAGCCCTGGGCGCTGACCACGGCGGATTCGCCATGAAAGAGATGCTCAAGGGCTACCTCCAGCAACTGGGCTACGCGGTGATTGATTGCGGCACTTCCAGCACCGAGTCGGTGGACTATCCCGACTTCGCCTACGCCGTGGCACGGCTGGTCTCCGAGGGACGGGCCTGGCGGGGGATCATCGTGGATGGGGCGGGCATTGGCTCGTGCATGGCGGCGAACAAGGTGCCCGGCGTGCGGGCAGCGATGTGCTACGACCTCTCCACGGCGGTCAACTCCCGCGAGCACAACGACGCCAACGTTTTGACCCTGGGTGGGCGGCTGATCGGGGATAACCTGGCGCAGGCCATCGTCAAGACCTGGCTGGAGACCTCTTTCGGCGGCGGGCGGCATCAGCGGCGGGTGAATAAGATCATGGAAATTGAGAAGAGATTTTTGAGGAAGTAAGAAGGCGCTGGAACTTGGGGGTGCCGGGGGAATCATGCAATTTGACCGTGATACCGTTGAACGGCTGATCGAACAGATCACCAAAGAAGTGCTCATCCTACTCCAGGAGGAGGCCACGGCCCCTGCGAGTGATGAATGTGTGGG
>JAGGZG010000237.1 GCA_021162125.1 Anaerolineae bacterium | reverse complement strand
GGCGACCGATGTTCACCATCTATCGCCTGGAGCCTCGCCAAATGCTGGCTGCCAGGATCGAGGCCTTGGCTCACACCTCGCCAGCAGTGTGGAGTCCAGATGTGGAGCTCAAGACAGCGCAGACCAATCCTCTGACCATGCCTGTGGACTTCAATCATCAACTGGACTTTCTGGGTTATGAGCTGCTCAACCGAGAGGTACGGCCGGATGGCGAGATACTGTTGCTCACCTATTGGCGACCCCGGCAGGTCATCCTGGATCCCCTGCGCATCTTCGTGCACGTGCTGGATGCCCACAGCGCGGTGGTCAGCGGGCAGGACGTTCTGGACATGCTACCCTGGGATTGGCAGGCTGGCGATGTCTACGTCCAGTTGCATCGTTTGCCGATAGCTTCCGAGACCGCCGTGGGGGAATACTGGTTGGAGTTAGGACTGTACCGCACGAACGACTTGCAGCGATGGCCGATCTACGATGGAGAGGCCGCGGTGGCCGACCGGTTGTTACTTCAAACCGTGGAGGTGAAGAACCTTGCGCAGTAAGAAGGAGTGGGCCAGATTCGTAGCCGTTCTGCTGCTGGGGCTGCTGTTTGCCCAGACTATAGCCAGTGCCCGGCTGAAGTCACCGACTATAGATGAGCCCGACCATTTGGTTCAAGGCTATGCTTATTTGAAAACTGGCGACTTGCGGCTGAGGACTCAACCTCCACCGTTGGTCAATGCCATAAACGCCTTGCCTCTACTGACCCTGCCCGGAGTTAAGCTGCCCACCGACGATCTTTCCTGGATACAAGCCGACCGTCCTCGTTTCGTAGATATGTTCCTATGGCAGGTCAATGATAACGCCGGTCAGCTTATCTTCCTGGGTCGAATATCCACCATCCTGCTGACTGTGCTGCTGGGAGCTTTCGTCTTCCGCTGGGCACGTGACCTCTTTGGCTCGCACGCGGCCCTGTTGGCCCTTTTTCTCTTTGCTTTTGATCCTAACATCCTGGCTCACGCCCGCCTGATCACCACTGACCTGGGTATGACGACTTTCTCCTTCCTCGCCGTCTACGCTCTGTGGCGTTCACTTCACAAGGAAGCGTGGCACGATGTCATCCTATCTGGCGTAGCTCTGGGGCTGGCCCTGACAGCGAAGTTCTCCGCTCTGTTCCTGGTTCCTTTGTTTTGCATCCTCGTTCTCTGGTGGGCTATCACCCGTAGGACGTTGTTCCCGCTTTTAGTTCTGCTGGCAATTTTCGTCCTTGCTTCGTTCACTCTGTGGGCCGTGTACGGCTTCGAGGTTGGGCCTTTGGACGTAGGCGGACTGCCCCTGCCTGCCCCATATTACCTGCGGGGGGTGTGGGACGTTTTGCGCCTTGTTGAAGGTGGTAACCCCACTTTTCTTATGGGCCATTACTCTACTACTGGCTGGTGGTACTATTTCCCCATCGCTTTTCTGGTCAAGACACCAATCCCGACGATGCTATTTCTCCTCGCTGCGTTGCTGTCCACTGCGCTGCGCCGGACGTGGCAACGCGACATTTTTCTCCTCCTGCCGATGGCCGCTCTCTTCGGGGTGACCCTTTTCAGCCACCTGAATATTGGCTACCGCCACCTGTTGCCTGCGCTGCCTTTCGCTTTCGTGTACACTGCACAGGTGGCGGCTTCCGAGTTCGGGACTCGCTCCCTCACACGAGCAGTGGGCGGGCTGTTGGCAGCGTGGTACCTGACCAGCGCGTTCCTGATCTACCCTGATTATCTGGCCTACTTCAATGAGCTCGCTGGCGGCCCGGCCAACGGCTATCGCTGGCTGGTGGACTCCAATCTGGACTGGGGGCAGGACCTCAAGGGACTGAAAGTCTACATGGACCGGGAGGGCATTGATAGGGTCAAGCTCAGCTACTTCGGCGCGGCACATCCCGATTACTACGATATCGTCTACGATCCACTGCCCAGCTACCCCCTCGTTCTGGGGGAGCCGAATAGGCGCACGTTCTACCCTCACCGGCCGGCGCCGGGCATCTATGCCATCAGTGTGAGCAACCTCCAGGGCGTGCTCCTCGAAGACCGCGATACCTTCGCCTGGTTCAGGGATCAACGCCCGGTCGCCAGCATCGGCCACTCTATCCACATCTACGAAGTGCAGCCGGACGGCCAGTCCCCTGGCCCGGTGAGCCTCTGCTTCTCCGGTCTGGCTATTGATGAGATAGACCCCGTCACCTACGACCAGGCCATCGGCACCAACGACGTGCAGATCAAATGGTTTGACGCCCGCAGCAGCCTGGTCGTTCCTGCTGCCGGGAGACAGGGCTGGCTTTTGATCGGCGACGCTACCCCTCCGGCTTCATCGCTTGAGGACTGGCTCCACCCGATAGTTTCTCCGTGGGGTACACGCCGCACTGTGGATGGAGAAACAGCCTATACTCTGTATCGGGTGGTGGATGGAGAGACTTTTCAGCGAAAGCTCGATGGTCTCCGCGAACGCAGTATCGTCTGGGCAAGCCGTGAAGCGGATTTAGCCTCTCCTCAGTCGGAGACTCATCAATTGCCGTTACCCGTTGACTTTGGCCATCAGGTGGAATTGGTCGGGTATGAGTTGGTTGAGCCAGCACGCTCAGATGCCCAAGTTGAGCTGTTGACCGCCTGGCGGGTCGTGGCTCCAACGGACGCGCCGCTGGTGATGATCTTTGCCCATCTTTTGGACACCAGCGGCCAGTTCGTCGCGGGACAGGATCGCCTGGACGTGCCCCCCGCAGGCTGGGAAGTGAATGACCATTTCTTGCAACTTCACTGGCTGACCATACCGCCGGACCTGGCGACGCGAGGATGGGTTGTAGAAATTGGGGTCTACGCGCGGGACACCTTGCAGCGTCTCTCTGTATTCGGGGACGACGGCTGGCGAGCTCCGCAGGATCGCGTCCTGCTCCTCCCGAACCGGTAATTTGACTTTTCCTTTCAGTTCGGATAGAATTGCGCCCGTTGTGTGAGGCCTGGCGGACGCAGGCGTCCGGCAAACTGTTCGCTCTGGGCCACAGACCTCTATCTGCTTCTGCCTGTTGAGGTAGAGGTCTTTTTGATTGGGCCTAATACTGAGCTATCAAAGGAGATACCCATGCCCCTGACAACGCTGGTAAGATTTCTCGCCCCCCTATTTGGACTGATCACCCTGGCCTTTGTCGCCATCCTTTTCCAGTGGGTCAATAAACAAGATCCCGGCTCGCCACGGATGCGCGAGATTGCGTCCTACATTCAAGAGGGAGCTAACGCCTTCCTGCGGCGCGAGTTCATGACCATTGCGCCATTCGTGATCGCGCTGGCCGCAATCCTCTGGGTCACAATGGGCAAGTGGCAGATCGCTTTCGGGTTCGTGATGGGTGCACTGTTTTCGATGGTTGCCGTGTTCATCGGCATGAATGCCGCCGTGCGGGCTAACGTGCGCACCACCCAGGCCGCGCGCAGCTCACCAGCCAAAGCCCTCACCGTCGCTTTCCGTGGCGGGGGGACGATGGGCCTGACCATCGTGGCCCTGAACCTGCTGGGCGTCTCGTTGTTGTTTATCCTCTTCGGCGTCACGCCCGAAAATGCGCCGGAGACTGTCCACTTGCTGGTCGGATTTGGCTTTGGAGCCAGCCTATCCGCGCTGTTTGCGCAGCTTGGTGGCGGTATTTACACCAAAGCAGCCGATGTCGGCGCCGACCTGGTGGGCAAAGTGGAGGTTGGCATCCCGGAGGACGATCCACGCAACGCGGCGGTGATCGCCGACCTGGTGGGCGATAACGTGGGAGACTGCGCCGGCCGTGGCGCCGACCTTTTCGAATCAGGAACGGATAACCTAATTGCTACCATGATCGTGAGCACAGCGTTCATCAGCCTGTACAAGAGCCACAGTTGGGTGGCCTTGCTGTTCCCACTCCTTACCCAGGCCATCGGCGCAATGGGGGCCATCCTCGGCATCATAGCCGTGAAAGGCAGCGAGAAGCGCAGCCCCATCGCCGCTGTGAACATCGGGCTGGCAGTTACC
Organism: Anaerolineae bacterium; assembly: GCA_021162125.1. Taxonomy (GTDB): domain Bacteria; phylum Chloroflexota; class Anaerolineae; order JACIWR01; family JACIWR01; genus JACIWR01. The sequence goes on along the minus strand of JAGGZG010000237.1, from coordinate 17,797 downwards.
GGGGTCTTCTCTCTAATCTCATTCTGGATCCTGGGCGTGGTTGTCATGGAGAGTTATCCCATTTTCTGGAGCCTGACCCTGGGCCTGGGCGCCGCCATAGCCGTCTCGCTCATCATCCAATATTACACCAGCATTGACCAGAAGCCAGTACAGGAGATTGCCAAAGCCTCACGCAGCGGTTCCGCCCTCAACATCATGAGCGGTTTCTCCTACGGCATGGAGAGCGTCGGCCTGCCCATCCTGACCATCGGGGGGGTCACCCTGGCAGCCTACATCATCGGTGGAGGGTGGATGAGTGGGATCTTTGCCCTCACCACCGCCACCCTGGGCATCAATGAAATGCAAGGCATCATCATGGCCTCGGACGCCTTCGGCCCCATCGCCGACAACGCCGGCGGCATCGCTGAGATGGCCGGTCTGGGAACGGAGGTGCGCCGCGCCGGTGACGCTCTCGACGCGGCAGGGAATATCACCAAAGCCATCACCAAGGGCTATGGTATGGCCTGCGCGTTGATGACCAGCGTGGTGGTCATGTTCGCCTACCTGGTGGAGGCGGCCAAGCTCACCGGGATAAGTCTGACAAACGTGCAAAACATCCCGGTGGTCGTCGTCAATCCAGTGAACATCGTAGCCATGATGATCGGCGCGACCGTGCCCTTCATCTTCTCCGCCTTCACCATCCGTGCCGTCGGGGTCACCGCTTATAAAGTAGTCGAGGAAGTGCGCCGCCAGTTCCGCGAGATCCCCGGCCTGCTGCAGGGCAAAGCTAAACCCGACTACGCTCGCTGCGTGGACATTACTACCCGTAACGCCCTGTGGCACATGATCCTACCCACCCTGGTGGGCACAATCGTGCCGATAATCGTGGGTTTCGTCCTGGGCATCTGGGCCCTGGCCGCGTACCTAATCGCGGTCAAAATCGTGGGCGCACTCCTGGCCACCTTCATGTTCAACGCCGGTGGTGCTTGGGACAACGCCAAAAAGTACATCGAGGACGGGCACTACGGCGGGAAAGGTTCGGAGACGCACCGCGCCGCAGTGACCGGCGATACCTTCGGCGACCCGCTCAAGGACACTGCCGGTCCCTCCCTGCACATTCTCATCAAATTGCAGAACATACTGGCTATTACCTTGCTGCCCCTCTTCGTCGCCTATGGCGTGAAGTGGTAATAAAGTGACCGGCACTTGAGAAGTGCCGGTCACTTGAATGGTTGCCCCCTGTCTACCTGCTCACTCCGGAACCTGGGGCAATTCTGCCAGGGCTTGCTGGATCTTCTCCTCCTCGAGCGCGTAGTCGGGGAGTTCCCGCCGATGGTAGGCGTCGTAGGCCGCCAGGTCGAAATGGCCGTGGCCGCTGTTGTTGAAGAGGATGACCTTCGCCTCACCCGACTCCCTGCAGGCCAGGGCCTCATCGTAGACGGCTTTGATAGCATGGGCCGTCTCAGGAGCCACGATAAAGCCCTCTGCCCGGGCGAAGCTCTCTGCTGCCTCAAAGACCGCGTTCTGGTGGTAGGCGCGGGCTTCCACGAACCCATCCTCCAGGAGACGGCAGATGATGGGCGCCATACCGTGGTAGCGCAGCCCTCCCGCGTGAACGGGAGCGGGGATGAACCCGTGGCCCACGGTGTGCATCTTGGCCACCGGCCCTGTCTTGGCCGTGTCGCCCCAGTCGTAGGCGTAGATGCCCCTCGTCAGGCTGGGGCAGGCGGTAGACTCCACGTTGATGACCCGCAAGTCCGGTTTGCTGCCGTCCAACTTGTCCTTTATGAAGGGCAAAAAGAGACCGGCGAAATTACTACCGCCGCCGACGCAGCCGATGAGGATGTCCGGGTAATCGCCCGCCATCTCCATCTGCTTCCTGGCCTCCATCCCGACGACCGTCTGGTGCAGGAGGACGAAGTTGACCACGCTGCCCAGGGAGTACTTCCACCCGTCGTGGGTGACGGCGTACTCAATAGCCTCGCTGATGGCGATACCCAGACTGCCCGAGGTCTCCGGGTCCACGGCCAGGATGTCCCGGCCGGCCTTGGTCTCCGAACTGGGGCTGGGGACGACGTTGCCCCCCCACGTCTCCATGGCGATACGCCGGTAGGGCTTCTGGTGATAACTGATCGTGACCATGAAGACTTTAACCTTCAGGCCAAAAAGTTGGGTGGCGAAACACAGGGCACTGCCCCACTGGCCGGCCCCCGTCTCGGTGGCCAGGCCCTCCAGACCTTCTTCCTTAGCGTAGTAGCACTGGGCCACAGCGGTGTTCGGTTTGTGGCTGCCTGGCGGACTGACGCCCTCCCATTTGTAGTAGATTTTGGCCGGGGTGTCCAGGGCCCTCTCCCACCGGGCAGCGCGGTAGAGAGGGGAAGGACGCCACATTTTGAGCACATCCCGTACCTCGTCCGGGATCTCGATCCACCGCTCCTGGCTCGCCTCTTGCATGATCAGCGCCTGGGGGAAGACCGGGGCCAGATCGTCGGGCGTCATCAGCTTCAGTGTCACCGGATGCCGGTACGGGGGTGGCGGCGTCTTCATGTCCGGGATCACGTTGTACCAATGGGTAGGCAAATCCTTTTCTTCCAGCAGATATTTGTACTGCGCCATCGTTTGTTCCTCCTTCGTCTACTTATCCACTTGCTCACTTGTCTACTTGCTTACTTGCCCCCTTGCTCACTTGCCTACTTCTCTCGATAGCTTTCCTCCTTTCGATGGGGAGTAAGAAGTACGGTGTAAGGAGTATGGGAAGCCGTTCCTCAACTCCCTACTTCTTACTTCATACTTCCTATTCCCTACTCCCTATAACCTTACCCCCGATCACGTTTCCAGAAACGCGCTCCGGTCGGTGAAAAACTGTTTGTAAAGCCTGTAGTGTGTGGTGTCTTCGTAGTTCACCTCCTCGATGCGGGACGAGTCGAAACTAAAGATCTGAGCCCCCGGATAGGCCAGCAGGATTGGGGAGTGGGTGGCCATGATGAACTGAGCGTGACCGGCCGCCTCCAGCCGTTGAAGCAGTTTCAGGAACCTCACCTGACTTGAGGGTGAAAACGCGGCCTCGGGTTCGTCGAGAAGATAGAGCCCCCTGATGTGATAACGACCGCTGAAGTAGCTCAGGATCGCCTCGCCGTGCGACAGCGTATTGAGAATGTGACCGCCGTGGTACTTCAAGCGGCCAGGATCGCAAAGGGCCACGTCGTCAAGAAAGTCGGCGAAGTCCCGAAACGTCTCGGCCCTGAAAAGGGAACCCGGCACACTCCCGTTTGCCCAGGTCACGGTGATATAGTCTGCCAGACGGGTCTCGTAGGGATTGTTATGGGCGACGTGTCGCCTGGGCTTGTCCCATATATAGATGCCACACTTTCTGGTGATGGCGTCTAGTAAAGTGGACTTCCCCGACCCGTTCTCACCCACGAAGAAAGCGATGGGCTTGTTGAATATCAATTCTGAGGTGTTCCTCAGAACTGGGATGTTGAACGGATAGCAACGACTGGTGGGATAGTCATCACTGTTGATTTTGACCCTGAGGAGGTGCATGTTAGACCCTCCTTTCCCTTTTTCGCATAAGATCATGCCAGTCCGAAACAAAAAGCTCCCATCCCCTCAAGGGACGGGAGCTCGCATCACACCCGTGGTGCCACCCTCATTAGGCTGGCGGACTTTTCAGAAACAAAAACCCGCCGTGAACGGCGGGAATATATCCGGTGAGCCAGCCTCACTCATTTGCAGGTACAGGAGAGCGCTCCTGGCTCCCCGATACCCTCAGCCCTGATAACGGTGGCGACTCCGGCACAGCATACTCGTCACACGTGTGACTTTCCGCCTGCAACTCCCAGGCCCATTCGACGTCCGCGCCAGTACCGGGCTTCCACCTATCCCCGGCTCTCTGTCCTGCGTTTGAACGCCTACTAGTCCTGTTCAACGTCTTTGTAATTATGTACTTGTCGAATAGTATATCACAATTTGACTCAAAAGTCAATCGAGGTGGGGCTTGATTTTCTCCATCAACCGCTGCTTCGGCATAGCCCCCACCAGGCGCTCTACTAGCTTACCGTTCTTGAACAGCATGAGCGTGGGGATGCTCATTATTCCAAACCGGGTCGCGGTCCGGGGGTTCTGATCCACGTCCAGCTTGGCCACTTTGAGCCGGCCCTCGGTCTCGGCGGCAATCTCTTTCAAGATCGGGGCGACCATCCGGCAAGGCATACACCAGGCAGCCCAGAAATCCACCAGTACAGGAATAGGTGATTTCACCACTTCTGTCTCAAACGTATCATCGGTAACAACGATTGGTTCTGCCATGTATTTCTCCTTACAAAATTATTCTTGCGCAGATTCACGAAGTCCCAGAGACTTTGTAAATCCTGCCCCTAACTTGTGCACGCTAACAAACTCTGCCTAACCCTCGGTTGCTTGTCCCTCGCCGGACGACGACGTGGCGTAGCGGGAAAACACCAGATTAAGCATACGCTCGACCTGGTGCTGAGAATTCGGGCTAGACAGACACTGCTCCAGGTGATTGGTGACGATGGAAACTCCCACCTTATCCAAAGCAGAACGGGCGGCCATCAACTGGGTGATGATCGCCTCGCAATCCTGTCCCTCTTTGACCATCCGCTGCAAGCCCCGCACCTGCCCTTCCACCTTGCGCAGCCGGGTGATGATCTCTTTTTGTTCCATCGGCGCCCCCTCACCTCTCACCTTCTCCAACAGGCTACCCCTACCAGGTATACCTTATCTTACACTGGTTCGCATTTTTTGTCAAGGGAGGGGCAGCCCCAGGGCAGCGACGATCCGTCCGGCAAGGGAAAACACTGGCTGGGGATTGAAACTCAACGCCGTGGTGAGGACGAGAGTCGCGCCAATCATCACGGCCGTAATCACCGGCTCGGACTGCGTTTGCTCATCCTCGTGTTCCACGGTCGCAGGAGCCAGCGTGGCTCGCAGCCCGCGCAGGTAGCCAACGGCCACCCCGCACCCCGCCAGGAAAATCAGCCAGCACCAGCGGGTATGCTCCGGTACGAAGAAGTCCAGCAGCGCCCAGCGCCCAGCGAATCCGGCCAGCGGGGGGAGGCCGGCCAGCGACAGCCCACCCAGTATCAGCGCAGCCGTGGCCACGGGCTGGCGGCGGGCCGCGCCACCCACGTCGGCGAAGGCGTCGCTGCCCGTCCGCCGGCGGATGGCCGAAAGCCCAACTCCGGTCACGATCAGGCTCACCGCGCGGAAGCCAACTAACGCCAGGGCGACACTCACTCCCAGATCAGAGCCGGTCGCCAGGGCCATGAGCATTCCTCCCACGTCGGCCAGGACCCCATATCCCAGCAGGTGGCCGAAATCCTGTTGCACCAGGGCCATCAGACCGCCCACTCCCACCGTCAGTAGCCCGCCCCAGGTCAGCACCTGAAAGAGGAGTGGATCGTCGAGCAACCAGGGATAGCGGCGCAGGAGGCTGGCCAGCAGGAGGAGGACGGCCACGCTTTCAGCCGAGAAGAGCAGGGCGGTGCCCAGGGATGGCGCATCCTTCGCCACAGCGGTGACCCATCCCTGGAAAGGGACGACAGCCAGCAGAATACTGAATCCCAGGGTCAGCAAGATGGCAAACGTCCGCAGCGGAGCCAGGTTGTCCGGGTTCTCGATGTACAGGTCGAACAGCCAGGAGACGACGAGGAAAGAAGGAACGGCCAGGGTATGCATGGTGATGTAGCGCAGGGCGCCACGCACGGAATCGTGGCGATCCCCCTGGATGAGGAACGCGGAGACGAGGGCCGCCAGCCAGAGCGCCAGGACAGCGAACAGGAGATGACGAATCATAACGTTGGCACTGATCGCGCTGAGTAAAACCAGGCCCACCGGACAGAACAGCCGGCCCTGAGGAATGCCCCAGGCCAGGAAGAAGAGCACTGCACCCAGCACGAATATGAATCCCAGGGCCGATGCCCCCGCCGGCTGCAGCACCAACTCGCGACCCAGCACGACGACGGGCTGTCCCAGTTGCACCGGCCGTCCCAGGAAGGTGGCGGGCGCATCGAGGGGCAAACGCAGGCAGGCTAACCCCAGGGCCAGGCTGGTTCCGGCAGCCAGTGCGGAGGCGATCAATGTCCAGCGGCGGACGAGATAGACCACCGGCGCGGCGATCAGCGGCAGGACGATGAGCAACAACGGGCCAGGGATCATTTGCCCGCCTCCCGCACTACCACCGGCCCCACGCCACGAGCCACGGTGAGATAGGCCACTACCACGGCAAGGAGCAGGTTACCGATGGCCAGAAAGCCCGTCGCCAGCAGACTGCTCTCCAATCCGGCGTAAAACAGTTCGCAGCCAGTGACGAAGGTGAGCAAGGCCAACCCGGCCTGGAACGGCTCGTCGGTCAGGATCAGACCCAGCAATCCAGATAGACCCAGCCAATAGCAGGCCAGGCCAATCTCCCACGGCACCTGTGGCAGGGGATAGCTCGGTCCCAGCGCATATACGGCCAGCCCAATGAGAACCATGCCCAGCACTCGGAACGGCAGACCCATCGCCAGGGCAGGCCAGGGAGGTAAAGGAGAACCTTCTGGCTGACGGTGTCGCTTCCGCGTCCATTCCACACGCCGGGCCGCCCAGTACAGCATGGGGCAGATGAGCACTCCGACGTAGAGCTTGATCTGCGCGAGTTGCAGGGGCAACAGGCGGGTGAACAACAGCCCGGCCAAAATATACTGCGCTAACAACGCCAGCAAGCTCAATCGCCAATTGCCGGAGACGACGATCAAGCTGGCGGTTAGGGCCAATCCGGCCACCGCCGGTACCCCGGCCAGGAAAGACAGTTTCTCCAGAATCTCTGCAAATATGGGCATGATCGCCTCAGCTTTTCTACTTCCCGCAGGCCTCGCCGCGAGCGCCTGTCCTGAGTGAAATCGAAGGGCTCAGCCGAACAGTTTTTTGACATTGAGGCAAAAGTCGCACTTATACTTGTCACCCTGAGCGAAGAGGCTCGTTCACCGAAGAGGTTCACTTCCACACAAACAGCAAAGTCAACAAACCCACCAGGGCCACCCAGCCCAGGTACCCCTGGCCGACGCCGATCTCGCCCGCTGCGCGCAGCAACTCGCGCCCGGCCGACCAGGGCGTACTCACGGCACGCGCCAGCCATTCCAGGCGCAGAACGGCGGCCATAATATCCCAGTAGCCCGCCACCTGCTCCCACACCTCAGCCCGATAGCGATGCAGAGCGATGCCCCCCACCAGGGGCAGGGTGATAGCCGCAGCCTGGGCCAGGGTGATCCCCCGTAGCATGGTGAATAGCGAGGGCAAGGCGGCCATACCCGAAAACGGGCGGGCCAATAGCGGCGGATGCAGGCCAACCAGGAGCCCGGCTCCAGCCAGCAGAACGACTGCTCCCATCACAGACCAGCGGGCAAGAACGCCGACCGCGCTCTCCTCATCCTCCCGGACGCCGGTATCCACCGCAAGCCAGGCACGCAGCAGAGCAGCCACCAGCAACGACTCGGCCAGGAGACTGGTCGCCAGCAGGGACACCGGCCCCTGGGCCAACAGGGCACGGTACAGCGCGGTGTGCCCCACGAAACCCAATGTGCCCGGCACACCGGCCAGCATGGCCACCCCGACCGCCGCCGGTATTTCCACGGCCCACCGCCAGCGCCCCCACCCTGCGCTCGCCCGTCGCCAGGTCGCCACGAACGATGGGGCCACGAACAGCAGTCCTGCGCCCAGCAGCAAATTGATCGCCACGGGCACAGGTGACGTGCCCAGGGTAATCAGCACCAGGCCATATCCAAGCCGGGCCAGAATCACCCAAGAAAGAATGCGCTCAGGCCGGGCCTCACCCCAGGACAGGATCGCGGCAACGAGAAAGCCCACCCCACCCAGCGTCAGGCAAAACGCCGGCCAGGGCCACGAGCCGTTGACCAAGGCGTAAGCGCGGGCCGGCAGCCACAGTCCGGTGACCACGGGCACCACGTGCAGCCAGGCTCGCGCCGCAGGCGAACCCTCTACCCGGCGGGGCAGCCAGAAATATAGCGGATAGATTCCCAGGCGGGCCAGGATGGCCACCGTCACCAGGATCAACGCCTGTGGTGAGGAGAGGGCATCAGCCAGACCCGGAAAGCGTCCTTCCAGGCGCAGGGCCAGGGCTGCTGTCAGCAAGGCCAGGTTGGCCAACCCGCCCACGCCCACCGCCCAAGCGGCGGCCCTATGCCCCCTTTCCGTGTCGTCCACCGAGACCACCGCCCAGGCGAAAGCCAAGTCCAACAGAAAGCCACTCGCGCCCAGGGTGATGAGGTCAGCGGCGAAGATCAGCCCCAGTCCGGCGGCCAGGAGGACGAGCAGCGGCGCGCGGGGGATGGGCGGGCGACCGACGGCGGCCAAGCTCAATGCCAGGGCCACGAAGAGCACCGCCGCCGCGAACAGAAACGCCAGGCCGTCCACACCCAGGCCCCAATCGAAGCCCAGCAGCGACAGATCACGCCACCGGCCGAGGACCACGTGCAGGGGAAGGCGAGCTCGCAGGCTGAGCAGGGCGAGAGCCCCGTCGGCCACCAGCAGCACCAGCAGGATGCCGCCGTCACGGGGGCGCGTCAGGCGATCCAGCAATCCGATAGCCAACGCACTCAGCAGCAGGACGATTATTGGCCGGGCGGGGCCGCTCAACAAATCGGTCATGAGGTCTCCTTGGGGGGAAGAAAGTTGAACGGGCCGTATTCTATCACAAAAGGGCGGGGGGAGCAAGCCTGCGTTGACAGTTTCACACCGTGGTGGTAGAATGATACCGCGAAAGGCGCGGAGGATTAAAATGGAGACACCTCTTTTGGTGAGTGCTTGCCTGTTGGGCCTGCCCTGTCGCTACGACGGGGGAAGCTGCCCGGCGTCTGTCCTGCAACGCCTGGCCGCCCAGGGGCGGGCTATCCCCATCTGTCCGGAAGTGGCCGGCGGGCTGCCCGCACCCCGTCCGCCAGCGGAAATCCGTGGCGGGGACGGCGGGGACGTGTTGGACAGGCGGGCGCGGGTGGTGCGCGAGGATGGCACGGACGTGAGCGAGGCATTTATCGCCGGGGCACGGGCAGCCCTGCACCTGGCCCGCCGCTGCGGGGCCACGCGGGCCGTACTCAAGGCCCACAGCCCATCCTGCGGCGTGGGGTTAATCTACGACGGCACGTTCAGCGGACGGCTGACGGGCGGCGATGGGGTGACGGCCGCGCTACTCAGGCGGGAGGGCATCGCCGTGGCCACGGAGGAGGATTGGCAGGGCGATGAGTCATCGGCTTCATCAGCTTAATCGGCTGACCCGGCCCAATCGGGTGACCCGGTCTCTCGACCCTGAGCGCCAGGAGAAGGCCCGCGAATACGCCCGCATCCGCCGCTGGTTGCTGCTCGCCGACCTGGGACTGGCTGCCGCTTTCGTGCTGGTCATGCTGTTCAGCGGGCTCTCGTCCCACCTGGCCGCGCGCATCCAGGCCGTCGTCCCCTGGCGGCCCGCCGTCGTCGCTCTGTACACCCTGGCTTTCTTCGGCGCGTATGGCCTGCTCGATCTGCCGCTCAGCTTTTACAGCGGGTTCGTTTTGCCCCATCGCTACGGACTGTCCACTCAAACTCTCGGCGGCTGGCTCCTGGACCTGGTCAAGGGAGCCGTGGTCGGTGGGATCATCGGCCTGGCGGCGATGGAGGTGATGTACTGGCTGTTGGCTGCTTTCCCATCAACCTGGTGGCTGCTGACCGGCGTGCTGTATCTGCTGTTCACCATAGTTATGACCAACCTGGCACCGCTGCTCATCGTCCCCCTGTTTTTCAAGTGCACACCGCTGGCGGACGAGGAACTGACCCAGCGCCTGGTGCGTCTGGCCGAGCGGGCTGGCACGCGCGTGCGCGGGGTGTTCACCATCAACCTGAGCAGCAAAACTACCGCCGCCAACGCCGCGCTGATGGGTCTGGGCAACACGCGACGCATCGTCCTGGGCGATACGTTGCTGGAGAACTACACCGCCGACGAGATCGAGGTCATCCTGGCCCACGAACTGGGCCACCACGTGCACCACGACGTCATCTGGGGGCTGCTGGTGCAGTCCGCGCTGACCCTGGGCGGGCTGTACCTGGCCAGCCTGGGACTGCGCTGGGGAGTGCGCTCCTTCGGCTTCCAGGGCATCGCCGACGTCGCCGCCTTCCCGCTGCTGGCGATGGTCATGGGCGCTTTCGGGGTCATCACCCTGCCGCTGGGCAACGCCTACTCGCGCTGGCGCGAATCGCTGGCCGACGAGTACGCGCTGACGATGACCGGCAAGCCCGAGGCCATGATCACAGCCATGACCAAGCTGGCCAACCAGAACCTGTCCGAGGTAGCCCCCGAGCCCTGGGTGGAATTTCTGTTGTACAGCCATCCCCCTATCAGCCAGCGGATAAGACGAGCACGAGATTATGCACAGCAGGGGTGAGGCATTCCACAAAACTGCTTTCTTAATGCATGTTGTTAGCTTGGGTACAACACGAATCTCAGCCAACTCTGCGCGGAGAATGCTTTGCCTTCTCTTGTTGGCAGTTTGCCTGATGGCGGGATGCTTGCCGACAAAGATGGCCCTCTCCCCGGTCCCCACGGCACCTGTCACGCGGGCTATCTCCACCGGCCTCCCGCCCACAACTGTTGCTATCACGCCCACGGGCACGCCATCCCCGTCACCCATTCCCACCGCATCCCCACCGACGGCCACGCCCTCTCTGCTGCCACCGATTGCCACCCCTGCGCCCGTTGCTCCCCTGGCGCTCACCGTGCGCTGGCTGCACAACGCCTGGGACATCGTCTGGGACCTGGACGCGGGCGACCTGGACGGCGACGGAGTTCAGGAGATCATCGTCGCTGCCCAGGACCGTAAAGTGCACGTGCTGGAGCCAGATGGCGCGCTGCGTTGGCAGTACGAGGCGCAGGCTGGGGTGTACGCCGTGGACGTGGCCGATTTGGACGGCGACGGCCCGCCGGAAGTGGTCATCGGCGCGGACGACGACCGCGTGTACGTGCTGGAGGCCGATGGCCGCCTACGTTGGGACTATCGCAGCGGCGGGCGTGTCACCCGCGTGCTGGCTGTGGATTTGGACGGCGACGGCCGGCGCGAGGTTGTGGCCGGATCGTGGGACGGCAACCTGTACCTTTTGAGCCGGGACGGTCAATTGCGCTGGGCGGTCCCTGTGGGAGCGGTTGCCGCCAGTCTGGCTGCCGCTGACCTGGACGGTGATGGACGCAATGAAATTCTCGTCGGCGCGCAGACGGGTGCCATTCACGCCGTCGGTGCGGACGGGCAACTGCGCTGGCGCTACGACACGGGGGGATGCCTCCGCGCCCTCCTCGCCACCGACCTAGCGGGCGACGGCCCGGTAGAGGTTATAGCCGCCTCTGCCGACGGCACCCTCTACGTTCTCGACGGCGCGGGCACGCTACGCTGGCAGCGTCCGACCACAGCCCCGCTCCTGGCCGCGGAGGTGGTGGACATGGAGGGCGATGGGCGGCGCGAGGTGGTCATCGGCGGGGGCGAGGGCCGGGTCTGGGCCCTGGATACGGAGAATCGTCTGCGCTGGCGGCACCGGTTGGGCAGTGCCGTGTGGGCCCTGCGTGCGGTAGACCTGGACGGCGACGGTCAGCCGGAAATCGCCGCCGGAGCCGATGATGAGGCGGTGTACATCCTGGATGGATTTGGTCAGCTAAAAGGGAAAGGCTGCACCCGCGAGCGAGTGCACGGCCTGGTCGCCTTGACCTGGCGCGGTGAACAGATGCTGGCTGCTCGCTCCGGGATTCACACCTATCTGATCTCTGCCGCGCCGGCTGAGTCCGGCTTCTCTCCAGATAGCGTAACCTGCCCGCCAAAAGTGCCGCGTCCCGTGTTGCCCGAATGGTGGGGCCCGCTGCCCGGCGTGGAACCGGCCGGCGCGGGCATGGTCGAGCTGCTGGCGGTGGGTGACATCATGCTGGCCCGCACCCCGGAGGAACGGATGGAGGTCTTCGGTTCCAGCTATCCCTTTGCCGCCGTAGGCAACCTGCTGCGCGGGGCCGACGTTGCCGTGGGCAACCTGGAGTGTGCTCTCACCGCCCGCTCGCAGCCCATCCCCCATAAGCTCTACCTGTTCCGCGCTCACCCTCGTCACGCCGTGGGCCTGGTCGAGGCTGGCTTTGACGTGCTGTTCCTGGGCAACAATCACACCTCGGACTACGGCCAGGCGGGCCTGGACGAGACCGTGGAGACGTTGCGTGCCCACGGTCTGGCCTGCGTCGGCGCAGGTGCATCCACTGAAGAGGCATACCGCCCGCTGTTCGTCGAGGTCAAAAGCGTGCGCCTGGCTTTTCTCTCTTATGCCATGTCCAGTTTCAAGCAAGTGCCCTGGGAGATGCCACCCGATACGCACGTGGCCTACGCCGAGGTGGCAACCATTCAGCAGGCGGTCCGCGAGGCCAGAGAGCGGGCCGACGTGGTGATCGTCAACCTGCACGCGGGTGTGGAGTACGCCTCCGCGCCCAGTGACGAGCAGCGGATGCTGGCCTACGCCGCCGCCGATGCCGGGGCTGACCTGGTGCTCGGTAATGAGCCCCACGTGGTGCAGGACACTGAGGTGCGAGGAGATTGCCTGATCGCCTGGAGCCTGGGCGACTTCGTATTCGACATCAGCGCGGTGGACGCGGCCCGCGACGGGGTTATCCTGCGGGCGCTGTTGGCCGCCGATGGCCTGCACAGCGCCGAACTCATCCCCGTGCGCATCGTGGACGACGTTCAGCCGCAGCTCGTGGCCGACGAAGGGGGCAATCCCATCGTGCAGCGGATATACTAGACCTCCGAGGTCTTCGAGACCTCGGAGGTCTGAAGAGGTCTGGTGACCATTTTTAAGGAGAAGCCAATGCAACGGATTGTGGAGTGTGTACCCAATTTCAGCGAGGGGCGGCGGCAGGCCGTCATTGACCAGATCGTGGCCAGCATCAGCGAGGTAGCCGGTGTGCGCGTGCTGGACGTGGAGTCCGACGCCGATCACAACCGCACGGTGGTCGCTTTCGTCGGTGAGCCAGAGGCCGTGGAGGAGGCGGCGTTCCGGGGCATCCGCCGTGCGGCGGAGCTGATTGACATGGAGCAGCACCGGGGAGCTCATCCGCGCATGGGGGCCACGGACGTGGTGCCTTTCGTCCCCATCCGGGGGGTGACGATGGAAGACTGCGTGGAGATCGCGCGGCGGCTGGGCGCGCGGGTGGGCAGCGAACTGGGCATCCCTGTCTACCTTTACGAAGCAGCGGCTACCCGCCCCGAACGGGTCAACCTGGCCGATGTTCGCCGAGGGGAGTACGAGGGCATCCGCCAGGAAATTGCCACGAACCCACAGCGCGCGCCCGATTTCGGTCCGCGACGGATAGGCCGCGCCGGGGCGACGGCCATTGGCGCCCGCCCGCCGCTCATCGCCTTCAACGTCTACCTGACCAGCGATGACGTGCGCATAGCCCGGGCCATCGCCAAAGCGGTGCGCCATTCCAGCGGGGGGTTACGCTACGTCAAGGCTCTGGGCCTGCTGGTGGGGGGCCGGGCGCAGGTCTCGATGAACCTCACCAACTACCGCAAAACCCCCATTGCCCGCGTCGTGGAGATGGTCCGCGCCGAGGCGGCCCGTTACGGGGTGAGCATCGCCGAAAGCGAGATCGTCGGCCTGGTGCCCCAGGAAGCGTTGCTGGATGCGGCTGTTCATTACCTGCAACTGCATCGCTTCAGCGCCGACCAGGTATTGGAGAACCGATTGGAGGGTTGAGCCTCCGAGCCGCGACTATTGTCAACCTGGGCAAAAGCTGCTATAATTGAGGGCACAAAGAGCGTGTAGGCCGGGCATCCGTGCCCGGCGGATTAAAGAAAGCGTCGGACAAGGATGTCCGACCTACCAACTTTGGTCTGTATGGCGGAGGCAGGAGGTGCTGAGATGACAACACGAATTCTGACAGCGATTCTCCATAAAGAAGACGACTTATACGTCGCGGAATGCCCCGAAGTAGGGACAGTTAGCCAGGGAACTACCATTGAGGAAGCTCTTGCAAATCTGAAAGAAGCGACGGAGCTTTACCTGGAGGAGTTTCCTCTACCTGTCTCCTCCCGGTCACTGATAACCACCTTTGAGGTCATGGCGTATGCCTAAGCTGCGCCGAGTCTCTGGACAAGAAACGATTCGCGCGCCGGAGCGGCTGGGGTTTGCGCGAGTGCGACAACGTGGTAGTCACGTAGTGCTCAAGAAATCCACTCCTGGTGGGGATAAAGGTTGTGTTGTACCGCTCCATCGCGAGTTGGCCATCGGCACGCTGCGAGGTATTCTACGCCAGGCCGGAGTGACACCAGACGAGTTTATGGAACACTTGTAGTCCGTAGGCCGGGCATCCGTGCTCGGCGGATTAAAGAAAGCGTCGAACAAGGTCAGGAAGGAAAGCACGTGAACACGAAGGCAATTGAGCTACTGGGCCAGGTCTTCCGGGGGCTGAGCGAGGGCGAACTGGCGAAACTATCTACCCTGGTGGTAGAACGGGATTTCCCGGCGGGGGCGGTGATCTGCCAGGAGGGTGCGGTTGAGCACAGCTTCTACGTCATAGTCCAGGGGCGAGTGGAGATCGTCAAGAGCCTGGGCACGGGCGAGGTGCAGTTTGACGTGCGTGGGCCAGGGGGGTTCTTCGGCGAGATGGGCCTCATCGAGAGCGCCCCCCGCTCGGCGACGGTACGTACCCTGGAGCCATGCCGCCTGTTGGAGGTTGACGAGGCCGTTTTCGACCAATTGCTGGCCGACAACCCCGTGGTGGCCCTGTCTATGATGCGCGGGCTGAGCACCACCATCCGCGAGGCGGACGTGCGCACCATCGCCGGGCTGCAGCGCAAAAACGAGGAACTGGCCCGCGCCTACGCGGAGCTGCGAGCCGCCCAGGCGCAGATCGTGGAAAAGGAGCGGCTGGAGCGAGAGCTGGAGATCGCCGGCGAGGTGCAGCGCGGCATCCTGCCCAAGTCCTTCCCCGAGATCCCAGGGCTGAGCTTCGACGCGCGTTATCGGCCAGCCCGCGAGGTGGGCGGCGATTTCTACGACGCTTTCACCCTCGGCGACAATCAGGTGGGTCTCGTCGTAGCCGACGTCTCCGACAAGAGCGTCCACGCAGCGATCTTCATGGCCGTGACCCGCGCCCTGATGTTGGCCCAGGCCCGTGACTCCCGTTCCCCACGGCAGACCCTGCTTGACGTTCACTACCTCCTGCTCCGGGTCTCGACCTTTGACATGTTCGTCACCGCCTTTTATGGCGTGTTGGACACGCGAACGCGAGAGTTGCGCTACGTGCGCGCCGGACACGACCATCCCATCCTCTACCACGGACGGACAGATGAGATAAGTCTGCTGAAGGGACGCGGGCGTTTTTTAGGGATGGTGGACGACCTCGACCTGGAAGAGCGCTCGACGCAGCTCTGGCCGGGTGACCTGTTGGTGCTCTACAGCGACGGTCTGACCGACGCGGTCAATCCCGCTGGCGAGCGTTACGGTGTGCAGCGGTTAATTGATAGTGTGGCCGCCTGCGCCGGCGAGCCAGCCCCCTATATATGCAATACCATCTTCGACCAGGTCCTGGCCTTCCAGGGCGAGGCCCGCCAGTTCGACGACATGGCCCTGATGGTGGTGAAGGTGCTGTAAGTAAGCGAGCTACGCTTGCAGTCACGGAGAGGAGTTGCTGATGAGCTGCTATGGCTTCAACTTTCGTGCGCTGTACCGCCTCGACCTGGAGGAGTTATTGGAAGTAGCACAACTTATTCGGGGGAAACAGGGAATCGCTGGCCTTGCCAGGGACAAAGACGTTGTGATCCGTGGCTGCATCATTCCTTTTCTTCGAAAGGCAGCCAAAGTCCCAAAAGCAGCGAGCAAGGACGAAGTCATGCGCCAGGCATTGATCCGCGTAGCTAAGCATCTGAAGGTGGAAGATGTTGACTGGAATCAGGCTACTACAGAGAGCATTAAGCTGAGAGTTCGGCGAGCCTTCGATGAATTGCTTCAAAGGCAACTTGACAAATTGAGCGAGGATGAGCGAGCCAGGGTCCTTGCCGAGGCTCGGCGGGAGCTCGCCAAGGGAGCCGCCGGACTAGGGATAAGCCTGGCAGGAGGTGGAGCCGTTATAGCGGGTGAAATGTCCGGCTTTGGGATTTACCTCGCCACTACCACTGGCTTGAAAGCTCTCTCATTCGCTTTGGGCACTACTTTCTCATGGGGCATATATCAGGGTGCGACAACTTTACTCGGCGTTATCCTGGGTCCAGTAGGTTGGGCCATCGCGGGCACTAGCGTTCTAGTCACCGGGGCAGCCGCTTTTAACAAATGGCTCAAGCAGCGTGATTCCAAGCTCAATCTGGTGGTTATCAGCTTGATCCTGGCTCTAGGTGAAAATCCATTCGCGTTCTTTGGGCTTACTTGCGGTGTGCCACTGCAAGAGGTCAAAACAGCGTATCGAGCAATGATGAAGACTTTCCATCCAGACAAGATCGAGCCAGGCTTGCCGCAATGGGTTAAAGATGATTTCGGTGAGAAATTGCTGCGAGCACAAGAAGCCTATAATCGCATACTCAATTTACAGGAGGAGAACAACGGTGCCTAGAATCGAAACGATTTCCCAGCGCGAGAAAACTTTTTTCGAGAGTCTGCGAGATTGGATCCTGGGGTTTCCCCGAGACACAAAAATACTCATTGAGATGGCGGGAGACAGCGACCTTAGTATGAGCTCACGCAGCTTGGCTGTAGGGGCGTTAATTTACGCGATCATGCCACTCGACCTCATTCCTGACAAGTTCGGAGTTATTGGGCTTGTGGATGACGTGATTGTAATCCGAATCACGCTGGCGATAATCCGCGAGATCGATCCAGAGCGGTATGTTTACTACAAGGGCAAATACTCTCAGTGTGCGGTTCTCGAAAAAGAAATTGCCTTACTTAGGTCAACACTAGGCGCGCTGTACTCCTGGCTTGTGGCATTGGTCAAGGGCCTACGCGAGAAAACTTTCAAGAAACGAACAGCAGAGCAGATAGCGCAATCGCCCGACTTGCGCGAGGAATTGTTTGACGAGACGATGGAATATGTGGCAAACATTAACCTGGACCCGGAGACTGTCAGCAGGGCTCTCTTGACAACTCCACCTGAACGCATTGTCCACCTGCTATCGAGTGGTTTGGAGGACGACCAAAAGCGGGAAGTCCAACAGTCCAAAATCGCTGAGAAACTCGCTGCTCCACAGGCGGCTTTTCGGAACCTACTGGGTAAAGGCAATGCAAGACATTGAACAGCGTATCCGCGAATTACGTGAGCAGATAAACTATCACAACTACCGCTACTACGTGCTCAACGCACCGGTGATCAGCGACGCGGAGTACGACCGCCTCTTCCGTGAGTTGCAAGCTCTGGAAGCAGCACATCCGGAGCTGATTACCCCTGACTCGCCTACCCAGCGCGTGGGCGAGGAGCCGCTTGAGAAGTTCGAGAAGGTGCGCCATCCGACCCCCATCCTCAGCCTGGCCAGCACTGCCGAGCCGGAGGGCATCCGCGATTGGCTGGAGCGCATCAGCAAGCTGCTACCCGATGGGGTCAGCGCGGACGATCTGGATTTCGTGGTTGAGCCCAAAATTGACGGTCTGACCGTGGTGCTGCATTACGTGGACGGGCTCTTTGTCCGTGGGGCGACGCGGGGGAACGGCGAGGTTGGTGAGGACATCACGGCGAACCTGCGCACGATCAAGAAGCTGCCGTTGCGAATCCCCACCGATCCGGCAACAGCCCTCCCGGCCCCGCCCCGCTTGGTGGTGCGCGGTG
>JAGGZG010000019.1 GCA_021162125.1 Anaerolineae bacterium | reverse complement strand
GTGTTTGCCAGCGTGGTCATGTACGACGCGGCGGGCGTGCGGCGGGCGGCCAGCCGGCAGGCCGGCATCCTCAACCGCATCCTCGACGAGCTGTTCAGTGGTCAGCCTCTCAGCGAGGAACGGCTACTGGAGCTCATCGGCCACACCCCGATTCAGGTGGTGGTGGGAGCCGCCCTCGGGATCGGGCTCACCTGGGTGTGTTGGTGACAAGGAGTCCGAAAATTCACCGCAAAGGCACCAGGTAATCTCCCCTTTGTGTGTTGGTGCTCCTCGTCCGCCCCGCCGGGCGCTAAACCGTCCGGCTACGAGGTGGGAAGCCCCCTTCGGGGGCTCCAGAGGCCCGGAGGGCCTTGCATCTCGTAGCCCGGACGTTCCACGTCCGGGCGAGAGTTGGTGGTTGATACCTTCACCTCGGTTTTTTCAGACACGCTCTTACAGAGGTGATCGGTGAAGTAAAACCTCTGTGTTCCTGTCATCTTGCTCTTGCAGGGCACTCTGAGCCACGGGCAAGAGAAAGCTGAACACACTGCCCTCGCCTACCCAACTCTCCACCCATATCCGCCCCCCGTGGGCCTCCACCAGTGACTTGACGATGGCCAGACCTACACCCGCTCCTCCGGCCTCCACCTGGAGGGGATTATCCGCCCGGTAAAACCGCTCAAAGATGCGCTCTTGATCCTCGGCGGCGATGCCTACTCCCGTATCGCTCACGGAGATGAGCAGGAAAGTGTTTCTTTTCCCTGTTCCTGCCGTATCTTCGTGTAACTCGGCCCGCACCGATACCTTTCCACCAGGATAGGTAAACTTACAGGCGTTGGAAAGTAGATGATCCATAATCTGCCGCAGGCGAGAAGGGTCGGCATCCACCGGTGGCAACGACGAAGGAAGCTCCGCAGTGATGATGATCTCCCGTTCCGCAGCGCGCGGGGACCAGGTTTCGACTGCTTCGTGAATAACCTGAGTCACGTCCACCGCTTCCCGCTGCAACTCTACGACGCCACCTAGTTCCGAGATGCTGATCAGGTCATTAACCAGCTTCACCATGCGCTCGACGTTGGTGCAGATGGTACCCAGGAAAGTCTTCTGTTGAGGGCTGATTTCCCCGGCCATACCACTGCCTAGAAGGTCCGCGTAACCCTTGATAGACGTGAGAGGAGTACGCAGTTCGTGGGATACGGTGGAGACGAACTCGCTTTTAGCTCGTTCGGCCTGCCTTTCCTTGGTCACATCGCGGAACACAGCCACGAAGCCCGCCAGTGAATTCCCATCACTAAGCACGGGAGCCAGACTTCCCTCGATGACGCGGCCCTCCCGTTCGAAAACGGTGTGAATCCCCTCTCCACTCCACGATGAGGTGGATCTCTGCCGTCCGTTGCCTCCCTCTTGCAAGCGAGGATAAAACTCGCGTATGGGCAAGCCCAGCAACTCCCGCTGAGATCGCCCGAAAATGCGTTCGGCGGCGGCATTGACCATGGTTATTTTCCCCTGAGCATCCCCCACTACCACTCCATCGGCGATGGATTCCAGGATGGCCTGTCGCTCCCTGGTCTCTTTTCTCTGAGCACGAAGCAAGTCGGCCAGCCGTCGTCGTTGCTCGTCCACCTGCCGGTAGAGGCGGGCATTGGCCACGGCCGCTGCTACCTGCTGGGCCAGAGCTTCGGCAAAGCGGCCATCTTCGGCAGTGAATAGTTTCTGGCTGTTGGCATTGCTGAGAAGCACCAGCCCCAGCACTTCTTTCCGATGCACCAGGGGGATGATCATCAGCGGGCCGATCTCTACACTGCCCATCAAAGCATGGATGGCGATGAGCTGCGCACTGATCTCCACTTCTTGCACGACGACTCGTCGCCGGCGGCGTATCACGTGTTCGAGCAAAGGGTATTGTTTCAAAGAAAAACATACGTCGCTGGTCTGCCACACTCCCTGGTCAAGGGGATCATATCCGGCCACTGCCCGCATCAATCCCGCTTCCCCTTTTCCCACCAGCGCGATGATGCCATATCCGGCGCCGATGCCATCCACCAGACTTTGCACCACTTTCTGCAATACTGTGATCAGGTCCAGGGAGGCATTTACGTTCCGGTTGGCGTCCAACAGGAAGATCAATTCCTGCGTGCGCTGCAAGGCATCCTGGCTGATCTCTCGCAGTTCCTGCTGAAAAGCCTGCGCCGTGCTCTGAAGCTCAGTACTGATGGAGTGGTATACCAGGATCGCCAACGCAGGATAGGCCACCAGGTCGCTCACCCGCACCCAGCCGGCCACGTGAGGATGAGATCCGGGGAATACGAGTTGCAGCAGGTGGCCCACCAGCAGAGTCAGCAGGGAAACGAGGAGAAAAGATGGTCCTCGCCGGTATAGGAGCAAACCTATCGCCGTTCCTAACAAGATGACTTGCCCAACCTCCCATGCCCGATCCGGCCAACTGCCAGTGAAGTAAGCATCCGGCGTTTGAGCAGCAGTGAAATACCACCACGTGGACAGAAGGGCATAGAAGCCCAGGATAATGATTGTCCCACCGCCCAGAACCCAGAAATCCGTACGACCGGGCCGGGGAAGCAGGGGCAGGACGAAAGCCCAGACGATGATCAGCAGGGAGAGGAAACTACAGAGGCGATCCAGGGGTGGCCAGAGGGCGGGGAAGATCGAGGTATCGGGACGCACCAGCAAGGCGATGCCTATCATCACTGCGCGAATGAGAAGCAACCCCCCGAAAGCCAGGATCAGACGACGCGCCCACGGTTCTGCGGGTGAGCGCCGCCAGTAATGCACCGCCATCCCCAGCCCAGCCTCGATGCTCAGGAGGAGAATCAGGTGGTATAGAAACCCGGCCGGGGGGCTGATCAGCAATTCGTGCAATGCGGCGATGGCAGACATGCTATCCCTTCACAACTTGACTGTTCTCACCCCCAGGATTATCACTGAGCGTATAGTTACGCCCCGTGAAAAAATTACGTAAAACATGAAACGTAAAAACGTCATGTTTATCACACACACTCAATACATTTTACCACATTACATCATTTTGAGGAAGGGGGAATGACTCCAAAGGAGCGGATCCCAACTCCGGCAACCGCTCAGCGTCGAAGATGTAACCTCGTCTCGATCCCAGGGCCTCGGTGATCACCGCCCGACCGAAGGCCCGGCGCAGGAAGATGTACCGCGAATTAAAAAAGAGCGCCCGCAGGCCCACCTCGTAGTGCAGACAAAGGGGCATCAACTGCTTCAGCACCAATAACTGCGTGGGCTGCCGCAAGTCCACAGAAAGAGTAGCAAAGCACCCCCGCAGTGAGGATACCTGTTCCTGCACCAGGGCGGGATAGCGGCCGTCGTTCGTGATGGGATTCACTCTGTCCAGCAGGCGAAAGATGACCTCGCTATCCACCTGACCTTGGCGGGGCAAACTCAGATGGTCGAAAAGCTCGTCGTCGTTGAGAATCATCCCGTTGTGAATTCCCACCGTGTGCGCCGTGTGCAAGGGATGGTTGTTGGTCGGGCACAGGGGACTGCCCTTCGTCGGCATCCGGGTGTGGCCCAGCAGACACGCCGTCTCCACGCCGCTCATATTCAGTACCTCATGATACCGCCGCATCCGCACTAACTCCGACGCAGCCACCGGTTGCTTGAAGACGTGGCAACTCCCATCGCGCTGAATTACGGCCAGCCCCGCTGCCTCACGGCCCCGCTCCTCGTTGAACACCAACATACGCGTGAAGAGAGCCCGTAATTCCTGCCACTCGTCCTCAGACCGCGAGCCTGGATGGAGTAGTATACCTACCAGACCACACATCCTTCCACTCTTCCAGTCCACTACTTACGAAACACCATCGTACCCAGTTCGGCATCCCATGCCAACCCCCGCCAGGCATCCAGCCGTTTCAATCGCTTCTCCAGTTCCTGGGGGGTTAGATAGAGATCCCGCGCAGCATCCCACTTCCAGGCCTCTGGCGCCGGATAACCGGTCAACTCGGCCAGCTCGATGCGCCGCATCAGAGCACGGTCGGTTTTGTCCAACTCATCGACCACTGCAACCGCCCGCTCTGCAAGAATCTCCTCGATCTGCGACCAGTCGCGACCGCTGGCCCGCAGCAGGGAGATGGGCGTTTCGGCCAGCAGGGAGAGTACCTCAAAAGATGGATTATGCTCGAAGCGGGCGAAGACGGGTTTGAGCAACTCCAGTAATTCCCGGCAACCGACCCGTAGCTCCTCGATGACCTTCGGCGTCACCCGGCCGGTATCGGAAGTGGCCAGCGGCCCATCGTTATTGGAAAGCATATCCAACAGTTCCACCTTACGCCGCCATTCCCGAATGCGGCCCACGTGGATGACCCCGTACTGGCTCATCTCCACGGCCTTGAGGATCATGGCCAGGAAGAGAAAAGTCTTAGCCACGATAGCAGTGGGCGAGAGGTCAGCGTCGGGAAAACGGAACTCCAGGTGGAAGTCCGTAATTGCGCCTTGTTCGTTGAAACGCACGTGTTCCAGATTGAGAAAATTCTGGTGTTCGGGCACGCGCCGGCTTTCGCGCAGGAGTTGCTGGATCTCGCGCATCGAGTAGACGCCCGGCGTGTGGCGCACCATCTCCAGGTGACTGGTGTAGTTGCGACGGCGACAGAGGGCCGTCATGGAATCACCGGCGCTGGTCAGAAAGCGCAGGTAAGGGGCATAACGGCGGGTCAGATTCCACACGTTGGCCAGGATGATCTCCGGCACCGGTTCGCTGAGGCCGATGGTCAGCACATGGTAATGCAGACCGCAGGTGGGCCGCGCGCGGATACCCTCCGGTAACAGGGCAAAGATACGGCGATATTGCTCGATGAGCGCCGAGTAATAGGGTTGCCGGCCGATAACCTGCACCTCGATGCCGCAGTGTTCGCTGATCACGTCGAGGACGCCGTAGCAGCCCAGGTTGCTTAAGTCCTGCGATGGTTGCAAGGCCAGGACCAATGCCGGCAGAAAGTCTTCTTTCCTGACCCCTTTGGGCATGGCGAACTCGACTTCGGTGCCGATCTTCACCGTGCGGTAGAGCAGGTCTTTCCAGTAAAGAGCCTGGTTATAGGTCAGACAATCGTCGCGGCGGAAGAGGATGGGTTCCTTCATCCATGCACAGCTCCACTTTCTCAGACGTGGAATCAAGAAGTCCCGGTGATATACCTGTGGACTGCGGCTATCAATTCCGCCGGGTCGAAGGGTTTGAGAAGGAAGGCCACTCCTCCGGCGTCCAGAGCGGCCTGTCTCTCATTATGCCAGGCGGAGAGGAAGAGCACCGGAATGGAAGCAGTGGCCGGGTTGGCCTTGAGGCGGCGACAGGCTTCGATACCCCCCATGCCGGGCATTCGCACATCCATAACGATCAGGACAGGCCGGTGGGTGATGGCCAGCTCAATAGCTTCCTCGCCATTGCCGGCTTCGAGCACCTCGAAATCACCGCTGCACTTAAGACAGTAGCAGACCAGGGTGCGAATATTCGGTTCATCGTCTACTGCTATGATCACTTTCTTATTACCCATTATCAATAGTTGAGAAATCCGCCCCCCGCCCGGCGCTGAAGCGCCAGGCTCAGCAGCAGAAGCCTGCTGAAGCAGGCTGTGGTGGCCTCGGAGCCGCCGTCCACATTGGCGCAGGGTGCTTCAGCACTCTTCACCTGCTCAGCCTGGACGTTCACGTCCAGGCGACGTGGCAGCAGCACCAACTTTTCTCAAGTACTGGATTATCCATCCACACCCAGTGGGAGCGTCGCCATCAAGCCCCCTGCGAAGCTGGGGGTTGTGCATACAAGCCCACGACTATCTCGCAGCAGGACGGGGTTCCTGCCCGCTTCGCAGCGGGGGAATCCCGCCCTGCTGACCGCGCTCACCCCCTGGCTCATAGTTGGCTACCCCCTGGTGTAAGAAGGCTGCAGGGGCTTGGCGGGCAGAGTGCCTAGCCTGCAAGCTAGGTCAACTCGAAGGTGATGATCGACCCCTTGCCCTCCTCCCATTTCTCGACAGTGCCTCTGGCCCTCTTGCCCACCCGATGCAGGATGGCTTCTCCAACGCACAGGAACGGGCAGGTAAAAGGAAATTCCACGCCAGCAGCCCTCAGGTCGTCGGTCAGCTTGTGGTTGATGCAGTTCTTGACCTTCAGCGTGATCACGTTGTCGTCGCCTGAGACCTCCACGCTTTCCGCGAAGCCGAACTCATCAACGGCGATCCGTCCGACCTCGGTAGCGATATCCACAAGAGACTCGCCGGTGAGTTCCAGGCCCATCTCCTTCTCCAGGACGGGCAGGATGTATTCACCTATGCCCTTGCTAAAGCCATAGGCACTGTCACCGACCATATCCCACACCGAGATGGTCAGTCCGAGCAGGGATAGTTTTGTCAGACGCAACTGATTGGCCTTCTTTTGTTCTTCGGTTGCCATTCTACTCATCTC
>JAGGZG010000137.1 GCA_021162125.1 Anaerolineae bacterium | reverse complement strand
GCGCGCAGGGGGGAAGCCGAGTCCTCCCCCCGTGGAACGGGGGGAGCTAGAGGGGGGCGTCTGTGTTGTCTCTCCCGCCTCCCCTCAGTCCCCCCGCGCGCTTCTGCGCGCAGGGGGAAGCCGAGTCCCCCCCCGTGGAACTGGGGGAGCTAGAGGGGGGCGTCTGTGTTGTCTCTCCCGCCTCCCCTCAGTCCCCCCCGCGCGCTCTGCGCGCAGGGGGGAAGTTGGCCACCTGTCCCCTCCTGGCGACGAGTCCCCGAATTTTAAGGTTATCAGCCCCTTCTGGACTTGCCTTCTTCGCGCATTTGTGGTATCATAACGACGCTCCTCACCACAACAGCTTGTGGTGACGGTTTGTTTATCCCCTACATCTTGTACCAGAATCCCCGGATCAATGCCAGTCTACACCGCCTCCATTAGATACACCAACGGGGCATCGTTGTCGGTGCCCGGAGCCAGTGACTAGATACTCGTACCGGAGAGAGTCGTTTCAGGAAAGAACTTCTCTCGGCTGGGAGCTCGGCCCGGGGTTTCAGCGTGGCCTCTCTATCCTCTTGTCTCTTTATCCGGGGTGGGGAAGTATTGTGTCAAGAGCGACTGGTCGGTCTGGGGTGATGCTCCGTTCTTGATGTATTTGGAGGCCACCACGCGTTGCCTATAATCCTGACGAAAGGATGTGTACTTATGAAATGTCCGCATTGTGGGGGAAGGAACTCGCGGGTGATTGATACGCGAGAGGCTGGCGATGGTATCCGCCGTCGCCGGGAGTGCAAAGATTGCAATCAACGGTTCACCACTTACGAACGGGTGGCGCTGTTCTCGCCGATGGTCGTCAAGCGCGATGGACGGCGGGAACCGTTCGACCGTGACAAGCTCATGCGCGGCATTCAGAAAGCCTGTGCCAAACGGCCCATCGCTATCGAGGACATCGAGCGCCTGGTTAGCCAGGTGGAGCACCGGGTGCATAGCCTGGGCAAGGCGGAGGTAGACAGTCGAGTAGTGGGCGACATGGTGATGGAGGGCCTGCGTGAGCTTGACGACGTCGCTTACATTCTCTTTGCCTCGGTGTACATTCCGCTCGCCGACCTGGAGAGTATGAGGCAGGAGGTGGACCGGCTGATGGAACGGCGATGAGTGGGTCGGTTCACCGTTGTTATCTACCAAGGTCCTGGACGCCCTGGGGGGCGCGCGTGACTGGAACGGGGGTGAGATCAGCGCGCGATGAAAGGTCAACCGGGAGACAATAGGCCAAAGCAGACACAAATAATGGCATGGAAGCCTGGAGGTTGTGATGGACGCCCCAAATCTCAACGCAGACACACCCCCTGTCCGGCAGGAGGCCGTAACCCCACGGCAAGAAGACGACCTGCCTGGCAAAAATATCAATCTCACCCCGAACGCACTTACCGTCCTCAAGCGGCGCTATCTGCGCAAAGACGCGGAAGGCCGGATCGTCGAATCGCCCGAGGAGATGTTCCGGCGGGTGGCGGATGCCATTGCCGCTGCCGAGCGCATCCACGACGTAGAGGCTGACGTCGAGGCCGTGGCCGACCAATTCTACGAGGCCATGGCCAGCCTTGATTTTCTCCCCAACAGCCCGACTCTCATGAATGCCGGCACGGAGATAGGCCAGCTCTCGGCTTGTTTCGTCCTCCCGGTCGAGGACGACATGGCCCATATTTTCGACGCGGTGAAAGCCACGGCGTTGATCCACCAATCAGGAGGGGGCACCGGTTTCTCCTTCTCCCGCCTGCGCCCGGCCGGCGATGTGGTGCGCTCCACCGGCGGGATTGCCAGTGGACCCGTCTCGTTCATGCGCGTCTTCGATACCTCCACAGACGTGATAAAGCAGGGCGGGCGGCGGCGTGGTGCTAACATGGGCATTCTGCGCGTGGATCACCCGGACATCATGGACTTCATCACCTGCAAGGAGCAGGAGGGCGCTTTCGCCAACTTCAACATCTCGGTGGCCGTCACCGACGCTTTCATGCAAGCAGTCAAGGCCGATGCGGAGTACGATCTGATCAACCCGCGCACGAAACAGGTGGTCAAGCGCCTCAAGGCCCGCGCTGTGTTCGATAAAATCGTGGAGATGGCCTGGCGCAATGGCGAGCCAGGGCTGATCTTCATTGACCGTATCAACGCTGCCAATCCCACCCCGCACGTGGGGGAGATAGAGAGCACAAATCCTTGCATCACCGGCGATTCCTGGGTGCTGACCGACGAAGGCCCTGCCCAGGTCGCCGACGCGCTGGGGCGGCCCACGCGCCTGGCGTTGCACGGGGAATTCTACGAGACTACCCCGGACGGCTTCTTCCGCACGGGGGTCAAACCCGTGGTGGCGGTCCGGACGGACCGAGGGTATCGTTTGATGGCTACGCCCGACCACCTCGTGCGGGTAGCAACTGCGGTGACCCGCAAGCGCGTGCACACCGAGTGGAAGGCGGCGGGTGATCTACAACCCGGCGACAAGCTCGTGCTCAGCGACAACCGGGGTCTGGTTTGGGAAGGGCCGGGAACCTTTGAGCATGGATACCTGCTCGGCCTGTTGGTAGGCGATGGCACGCTCAAGTCAGAAGGTGGTGTGATCTCGGTGTGGGGGCACAGCGAAGGTGACCAGAGTGTGATGGCGGCGGCTGAGGCGGCAGCGCAGACGTTGCCCCACCGGGTGGATTTCGCCGGCTTCCAAAAAGTGATCGAGGATCGGGAGGAACACCGTCTGAGACTGGCTGCATTGCGCGACTTAGCAGCCGAGTTCGGCCTGGAGCCGGGATCGAAGCGGATCACGTCCCAACTGGAGCGGACAGGGTACGACTTTCACCGGGGCTTCCTGCGAGGTCTCTTTGATGCGGATGGCTCTGTGCAGGGCACGCAGGCGAAAGGTGTCTCGGTGCGTCTGTGGCAAGCCGGCCTGGGCAATTTGGAAGCTGTCCAGCGTATGCTGCACCGGTTGGGCATTGCTTCCACCATCTACGCCAATCGAAAACCCGAAGGGGAGAAAGCTCTGCCCGACGGCCAACAGGGGCAGCGAACGTACCACGTCCAGGCTGGCCATGAGTTGGTGATCAGTTGCGATAACCTGGCTGTGTTTGCAGAGATTGTGGGCTTCGCCAACGTGGAAAAGCAGGCCGCCCTTTTGAGCAGACTCCAGATGTACAGACGTGATCTGAACCGCGAACGTTTTGTAGCCTCGGTGACCGAGGTGGTGCCTTTGGGAGAGCAAGAGGTCTTCGACGTTCAGGTGCCGGGCGTAAATGCCTTCGATGCTAACGGCATTCACGTCCACAATTGTGGCGAACAGCCTCTTTTGCCCTACGAATCTTGCAACCTGGGATCAATCAACCTGGGGCACATGGTCACGGCGGACGGCCAGATTGATTACGACAGATTAGGGCGGATTGTGGACCTGGCCGTGCGCTTCCTGGACAACGTGATTGACGTTAACCGCTATCCCCTGCCCCAAATTGCGGAGATGAGTCGCGCCAATCGCAAGATCGGCCTGGGAGTGATGGGTTTCGCCGACATGCTCATCCAGCTCGGCGTGGCCTACGACTCCCCCGACGGTGTGCGCCTGGCCGAAGAGGTGATGAGTTTCATCCAAGAACGGGCGCGGCAGGCGTCCATTGTCCTGGCCAGGGAACGCAGCCCCTTCCCCAACTTCCCTGGTAGTGCGCTGGAGCAGGCGGGCAGCCCGCCGATACGTAACGCCACGGTGACGACCATAGCTCCCACCGGTTCTATCAGCATCATCGCCAATTGCTCCAGCGGGATTGAGCCGTACTTTGCGCTGGCCTTCGTCCGCCACGTGCTGGATGACGACCGGCTGGTGGAGGTCATCCCCCTGTTCGAGCAGGTGGCCCGCGCGCGGGGTTTCTACAGTCCAGACTTGATCGAAACGATCGCCGAACATGGCAGTTGCCAGGGCGTGGAGGGCGTTCCCCCGGACGTGCAGCGCATCTTCGTCACCGCCCACGACATCGCCCCCGACTGGCACATCCGCATGCAGGCCGCTTTCCAGAAGTACACCGACAATGCGGTGAGCAAGACGATCAATTTCCCTAACCAGGCTACCCAGGCCGACGTGCGCCAGGCGTACTTGCTGGCCTACGAGCTGGGCTGCAAGGGATTGACCATCTATCGCGATGGCAGCCGCCAGGTGCAGGTGTTGACCAAAGGCACGACCGAGAAAGCCGTCGTTTCCAGTGCTGATGGCCGCCGCGTGCCGCGTCCCCGCCCGGCCGTGACCTGGGGTACTACCGAGAAAATTCCCCTGGGCTGCGGCCAGACCCTGTACGTGACGGTAAACGAGGACGAGCGGGGATTGTTTGAGGTGTTTGCCACCATGGGGAAGAGTGGGGGGTGTATGGCCTCTCATTCCGAGGCGCTGGGCCGGCTGATCTCCCTGGCCCTGCGTAGCGGGATTGACATCCGGGCTATTCTGCGCCAGTTGCGCGGCATCCGCTGTCCGGCTCCGGTGTGGCGCAATGGCACGCGCATCCTCTCCTGCGCCGACGCTATTGGTCAGGCCATTGAGCGGTACATCAACGGTAAAGAGGGCAAGCCCGTCGCTTCGGCTCAAGGCAAGCCCTCCCCACCGGTGAGCAAAACCATCGCCGGGACGTGTCCGGAGTGCCCGGAGTGCGGCAGCCTGCTGGAATTCAGCGAGGGGTGTGTGACCTGCCGCGCGTGTGGGTATTCGCAGTGCGGCTAGGCAGGCGAGGAGGCGACGATGCGAGCAGTGGTGCAGCGGGTAACTGAGGCGTCGGTCACAGTCGAGGGAAAGGTGGTGGGCGAGATTGGTCCGGGGCTGGCGGTTTTGGTGGGTGTCACCCACGGGGATACGGAGGCGGAGGCTCGTTATCTGGCGCGCAAGATTGCGCACCTGCGCATCTTCACCGACGCTGAGGGCAAGCTGAACCTTTCGGCGCTGGACGTGGGGGGCAGCGCCCTGGTGGTCTCCCAGTTC
>JAGGZG010000347.1 GCA_021162125.1 Anaerolineae bacterium | reverse complement strand
GAATAAACGAATAGACATGCGGTCATGGTCATTCGTTTATTCGTTCCACCATTCGCTGACAGTATGCTGCTCGAGTAAAGTGTCAACCTATTCTGAACCATCCCGTGATTTGTTTGTGTTTTCCCCACGCGCGTGGGGGTGGACCGGGATTTAGCCCTTGCATGTTGGCACTGCTCTGCGCGACCCGCTCAGGAAGCGCAGTTGACAACGTGCACTTCCTGTGATATAAAGAAGCCAGGGAGGGATGATGACCTACGAATATCTCGACCACGAAGCCGACGTGGGTATCCGTGCCAGCGGCGCGACTCTTGAAGAAGCCCTCGCCGATGGTGCGCGGGCCATGTTCGGCGTTATGACCGACATCAATCGGGTGGGACGGAGCGTGGAAGTGCCTATCCGCTGCCAGGCGGATGATCCTGCTGCCCTGTTCGTCGAGTGCCTGAACGAGTTACTGTTCCAGAGCGACGTCCGCCACCTGCTGTTCGCCGATTTTCAGGTGACGCGGCTGGCCCACACGGGCGCTGGCTACACACTGGAAGGTGTGGCTCGTGGAGAGCCCCTCGATGCCACCAAGCACGACCTGTGGACCGAGGTCAAAGCTGCCACCTACGCAGGCCTGAGGTACGATGTGGAGGACGGGCGACATACGCTACAATGTGTGTTGGACGTGTAGAGTGCACGGCGCGAGACACAGGAGGTGACGCGATGGGCAAGACGATACAAGTGACGGACGAATTACGAGTGGTACAGGTTGAACCTTACATATGGGAGATTCCACCCTACGGCGAGATGCGCGTTCCGGGGCGCATCTATGGCGACCGGGCGACGGTGGAGCACCTGGTAGCCGACGTTAAGGCCGGCAAGTCCTGGAACGCACTGCTGCAAATCGTGAACGTGGCCTGTCTGCCGGGCATTCAAAAAGCGTCGCTGGCCATGGCCGACGTGCACCCCGGCTACGGCTTCCCCATCGGCGGAGTAGGGGCCTTCGACTTCGACGAGGGGGTAATCAGTATGGCGGGAGTTGGGTATGATATAAACTGTGGCGTGCGTACCATGAGCACCAACCTGACTCGCGACGAGATCGAGCCGAAAAAGGAGGACCTGGCTAACGCCCTTTACTGCACCGTGCCCGCCGGGCTGGGCTCCACCGGCGCCATCAGGCTCAACCTGAAAGAGGTTGACAAAGTGCTGGAAAAGGGGGCCGAGTTTTCAGTGGAGCGCGGCTACGGTTTCCCCGAGGACCTGGAGTACATAGAAGAGCGAGGGCGCATCGCCGGCGCCGATCCCGGCGCGGTAAGCATGAAGGCCAAAAAGCGCCAGTTCAAGCAAATCGGCACGCTGGGATCGGGCAACCACTATCTGGAAGTGCAATGGGTCGAGAAGATTTACGCCCCGGACGTGGCCGACGCTTACGGACTGTTCCCTAACCAGATCCTGATCAGTATCCACTGCGGCAGCCGGGGATTGGGCCACCAGATCGGCACGGACTACCTCAAAGTCCTGGAGGCCGCCAGCCGCAAGTACAACATTCCCATCCGTGAGCGGGAGCTGGTATGCGCACCGATAGACAGCCCCGAGGGCCGGCAATACCTGGCGGCGGTGAATTGCGGGATCAACTGCGCTTTCGCTAACCGGCAAGCTATAGCCCATTTGACCCGCCAGGCCTTCCACGACGCATTGGGCGTGCGTCCACAGGAGATCGTCACCTTGTACGAGATCGGACACAACACAGCCAAAGTGGAGGAACACGAGGTGGACGGCCAGATCAAGAAGCTCGTCGTCCATCGCAAGGGTGCGACGCGAGCTTTCGGCCCTGGGCGCAAGGAAGTGCCCGCTGCCTATCGCGAAGTAGGGCAGCCCGTACTGGTCGGGGGTACGATGGGCACCTGCTCGTTCATCCTACACGGCACCAAGCGGGCGATGGAGGAGACCTTTGGCAGCGCCCTGCACGGCGCGGGACGCACCCTCTCCCGCCGGCAGGCCAAGAAGCGGTTCTGGAGCGGGGACGTAATCGCGGCACTGGCTGAGCAGGGTATCGTCGTTCGCGCCCACTCCAAGTCTGGGGTCGCCGAGGAAGCCCCCGGAGCCTACAAGGACGTAGAAGAGGTCGTGGAAATCATGCACAACGCGGGCATCATTCGCAAAGTGGCCCGCCTACGCCCACTAATCTGCATCAAAGGATAGCAACAACGCGGGGCCGAAGATCGGGTATCCGTGCTTGCCGAGGAAAGGACGGGTAATAGCCAGGTGGGTTCACGTCTGTGGGGCGTGGCCCACCTGGTTTGTTACCTTAAAAAGTACAAGAAAACTCTTGACGGGGACGCTTTAATGTGTTATAATGTAGGCGCTTTGCAAAGAAAATGCGACGGAACGCAGACACCTGGGGGTAAGCTAAGCGCCGTGTGTCGCGTTTTTTTGTGAGTGGTTAACGATGCGGATCAATATCTCGCGGCTTCTACAAGAGCCGTGGGGTTCTCTGCGGAAGTACGACCTAGACGAAGGACCGTTGCTCCTGGGTGACGACCTCAAGGTGGATTTTCTGCGGGGGACTCTGCGGCTCATGCACACTAACGAGGGCATCCTGGTCCAGGGAAGGCTCACCACCCAGGTAGAACTGGAATGCGTGCGCTGCCTGGAACCTTTTACGTATCAGCTATCCTTTCGCCTAGCAGAGCGTTTCTTGCCGGCGTCTGCGGCAGCCCTGGACGAGGACTCCTTTCCCATCAGTGATGACAACAGCGTGGATCTGGATGAGCCTATACGGGAGACCATCCTGCTGGATTTGCCGATGCACGCTGTCTGCCATCCCGACTGCCGGGGTCTGTGCCCTCAGTGTGGCCAAAACCTGAATCTTGGACAATGCGACTGCCAGAAGGAGGAAATTGACCCTCGCCTGGCTATACTTAAACAACTACTGTAATGGAGTGGTGGTGATGACTGTGTTTGCAGAAGATCAAGAGTTGGATGTGGTAACCGAACTGCTGGAGAAGGCCGAGGTACAGGGCTATCTCACTGCCGACGACGTGCTGGAGGCATTCCCTGAGGCCGAGGAGAATCTGGAGCAGTTGGAAGAAGTGTTTAGCTACCTGATCGAGTCTGGGATCGAAATCTACGAGGACAAGGCGGAAGCTGAGGCCGATGAGGAGCTGAAGTCCCGCGAGGAGGGCGTAGAGGTCGTGAAAACGGCAGAAGAGAATGACAAGGAAGCGTTCGATCTCAGCGGGATCTCCAGCGACGACACGGTAGGGCTGTACCTCAAAGAAATGGCTCGCGTGCCGCTTCTCACCACCGAAGAGGAGGTCCGCTTGGCCAAGTTGCTGGTCAGAGGACACCAGGCTGAGCGTCAGCTTGCCAGGAACAGCCACGATCCGGAAGAGCGCGCCCGGTTAGAGAGAATCATCGAGGAGGGCAAAGCTGCCCGCGAGCACCTCATCAAGGCCAACACCCGGTTGGTGGTGAGCATCGCCAAGAAGTACATGGGCCGTGGCGTGCCTTTCCTGGACTTGATTCAGGAGGGCAACCTGGGGCTGATGAAAGCGGTGGAGAAATTCGACTACCGCCGTGGGTATCGTTTTTCCACTTACGCTACCTGGTGGATCCGGCAGACCATCACGAGGGCCATCGCTGACCAGGGACGTACCATCCGGGTGCCCGTGCACATGAGCGATCGCATTCGCCGCCTGTACAAGACGGCGCGCCAGCTCGAGCAGGAACGCGGTCGTAAGCCAACCCCGGAGGAGATTGCCGAGGAGATGGACCTGGAACCGCGCAAGGTGCAGTGGATGCTCAAAGTGTCCTGGCGCCCGCTCTCCCTGGAGCGGCCGGTGGGTGAGGAGGAGGATAGCGAGCTCGGTAGCTTCATCGAGGATGATTCTACGCCAACACCCACGCAGACCGCCTATCAGCATCTGCTGCGGGAGAAGGTGGAGGAGGTGTTGTCCACTCTCACCCCGCGTGAGGCGCGTATCCTGCGCCTGCGCTTCGGCCTACAAAATGGGCGTAGCTATACCCTCGAGGAGGTAGGACAGAAGTTTGGTCTGACCCGGGAGCGAATCCGCCAGATCGAGGGTAAGGCTCTGCGCCGCCTGCGCCATCCGCGTCGCAGCCGTCAACTGCGCGATTACCTGACTTAGATCTGAGAGAACAGAACACAGAAGCTGCCCTCTTGCAAAGTGCGGGAGGGCGGCTTTTCGTTATCCCAACCTGTTGCGTCATTCGAACGGAATGATGAGTGGGGTACGGCTTCGTCTTGCCAGGTTGCCACCTATGGGTCCTCCTCCGTAGCTATATTGATCCCTTACTGGAGTCTGGCGATTCTTGAAAGCGCGTGAAAAGTTAAAATAGGACGCAGATTTTGAAGATTTTCAAAGATGATCTGAGAAAATCTGCGTGAATCTGCGTCCAAAGTAAAATTCGCCAGAGTCCAGTCCCTTACAAGACCTGGCCATCTTCAAGAAATACGACGCCAAAGTGGCCCACAATGCGGAATCGAACGCCATCTTTGGCTTCTGGCCGAACATGATGCCTTTCATCAAAGAAGGCGTCACGGTGAGCCTGGGCACGGACGGCCAAACGCATTCGATGTTCGAGATCATGCGCACGGCGCAGATGATCCACCGCATCCGCGTGCATATAACCTGTGCCCGGGCGGTGGATGCCCTGCGGCGGGCGCAGGCCCGTGGGCAGGCGGCTTTTGGCGAGACCTGCCCCCAGTACCTTTTGCTCGACGAGCGAGTCTACGAGAGCGAGGATTTCGACACCGCTGCTGGATACGTCCTCTCCCCTCCGCTGAGGGAGCGGGGCAATCAGGACGCGCTCTGGACGGCGCTGACTGCGGGCACGATCCAGACCGTTGGTACCGATCATTGCCCTTTCACGCGGGAGCAGAAAGCACGCGGACGGGATGATTTCACGCTGATCCCTAACGGACTGCCGGGGGTTGAGACGCGGGTACCGTTGCTTTATCACTACGGCGTGGGAGAGGGTCGCCTGTCGCTATCCGATTGGGTGCGGCTGACGGCCACCAATCCGGCCCGCCTTTTCGGCCTCTATCCGCGTAAAGGCACCTTGCTCCCGGGCAGCGACGCCGATCTGGTCATCTTCGATCCAGGGAAGCGCGTGATCCTTGATGCCGGCCATCTGCATACACATACCGACTACTCACCCTACGCCGGTTGGGAGGTACAGGGCTGGCCGCGCCACGTGCTGCAACGAGGCCGTTTTATCGTGGAGGATGGGGAGTTTGTGGGACAGGCCGGTGGGGGAAGGTTCATCCCGCGCCGTCCCTTCGCCCTGCCCGCCAGCCTGGCCTGAACGTCAACGTTCAGGCTGAGCAGCCTGAGTGTGCTCAAAGCGCACTCTCGTCATTGGAAGGACGTTTCGAGCGTCCTTGAGGC
The DNA here is from genome assembly GCA_021162125.1 of Anaerolineae bacterium. Classification (GTDB taxonomy): domain Bacteria; phylum Chloroflexota; class Anaerolineae; order JACIWR01; family JACIWR01; genus JACIWR01. The sequence goes on along the minus strand of JAGGZG010000347.1, from coordinate 54 downwards.
GCAATAGAAGCCTCTGAGGCAGAATCTAGCCACCCGACAGTTTACAACCATAGT